>CAVABU010000092.1:5879-10022 GCA_963586965.1 Gemmiger formicilis | reverse complement strand
GAACTCTCTGACGTGGAGATCTTCTCTGAGGACATCGCAGGATGGACCGTGACCAATGAGGGATCGATGACTGTGGCTCTCGATATCACCATCACTGATGACCTGAAGGTGGAGGGTGACGCACGTCGCATCGTCAAGCAGATACAGACTCTGCGTAAGTCGAGCGGATTTGACATTACCGATCGCATCTCTGTCGTACTTTCCGAGTGCGATGAGACACGTAAAGTCATCGAGCGCTTTGGAGACCACATCGCTGCACAGGTGCTTGCCAATAGCATCACCTTCGGAGATGTGACCGACGGTGTGGATGTCGATTTCGAAACGTTCAAACTCTCTCTGAAAATTGAAAAGGCATAAGCACACGGGTTATTGGTCTTTAGCCCTTATCATATTGCTGCTCGTCATTGACCAGATCATAAAGATCTCGGTCAAGACGAGTATGCATCTCGGCGAAAGCATACACATAACAGACTGGTTTTATATCTCTTTCATAGAAAACAACGGCATGGCTTACGGCATGTCGTTTATCTATAAGCCCCTGTTGACATTGTTTCGCTTAGTTGCCATCTCCGTCATCGGCTATTATATATATAAGGTGGTCAAGAGGGAGCATCGCATAGGTTATGTGCTATGCTTGGCACTCATCTGTGCTGGTGCGGCTGGCAATATCTTCGACTGCCTATTCTATGGTCAGATATTCACAGTCTCCACACCATTCAATATCTCCGAGTTTGTGCCGTTTGGTCAAGGTTATGCGCCTCTACTTCAGGGTAAAGTGGTAGACATGTTCTACTTCCCCTTGATAGTGACCACGTGGCCCGATTGGGTACCAATGTGGGGTGGGGAGAGGTTTATATTTTTCTCTCCTGTATTCAATTTTGCGGATGCTTGCATCTCAGTAGGTGTAGTCCTTCTATTGCTTTTCTATAGGAAAGACTTCGAACATTTCGGCAATGTGCTTCTCGCAGGTACACGCTTTGAAAAGAAAGATGATACTCAAGACAAGGAAAACCATATCGCAACTGAGCAGTAAGCCTCTTCTTGTGATGATGCTTATGGCCTTGGTCTTTCTCGCTTCCATGCAGTCATGCGGAGAGAGAAAGTCTAAGGTGATGAGCGAGGGACAACTCGAGGATGTGCTTTTTGACTATCACATGGCTGATGCCATGGTGCATGTCCAAAATGTATCTCCTGAGGATTACGACGCTTATTTTGATGCTGTGCTTGAGAAACATGGCATCACTAAGGCAGAGTTTGACTCGTCCATGGTGTACTACATGAAGCATGCTGACAAGATGCTTGCCATCTACAATCGTCTTTCTGATAGGGCAAGCAATGAGGCACGCCTCCAAGGTGTCGATAGCAACAATCTCTTTGGTGGAGACGTCATGACTGGTGATACCGCCAATATATGGAATCGTGACCGTGCTCATGTGTTCTCTGACAAAGGTAATGACAGTTATATCAAGTTTCATATCGTAGCCGACAGCACCTTCCACAAGGGTGATAGATTTCAGTTGTCATTCAATTCTGACTTTATCTATCAAGACGGCATGCGCAATGGTTTTGCCGTCATGAGTGTGCGTCTTGCTAATGACAGCGTTATCACCCGCACGGTATCCATGTCTTCCACATCGCAGTATAAACTGGAAGTTAGCGATGACAGTCGCATTGGCCTAAAGGATATACGTGGCTTTATCATGCATCGTAAGACAAACGTACAGGCTGACCGCAACAATAGTACGCTTCGCATGATGATAATCACTGATATCCGACTCATACGCATGCATATGCCAGAACCTGAAAAGTCGCAGGCAGACACTTTGCAAACTATAAACGAAAACAAAACTATAGAATATGAAAATCAAAACAATCATGCTCTGCGCCCTGTCCCTGACACTGTGCGTAGGGAAAACCTCCGCCTGCACAAACTTCATAGTAGGTAGCAAGGCGAGTGCCGACGGATCTGTCATGTGCTCTTATAGTGCCGACTCTTACGGTGCTTTCATGAAGATGGCGCACTATCCCGCAGCTAAGCATGCCGCTGGTGAGATGCGCAAGATCTATGAGTGGGACACCAATAAGTATCTGGGTGAAATACCAGAAGCTACAGAGACATATAATGTGCTTGGCAATATAAACGAATACCAGGTTGCCATAGCAGAGACTACCTTCGGTGGACGTCCTGAGATGGCTGACTCTACAGGTCTCATTGACTACGGTTCGCTTATCTATATCGCACTACAGCGCTCCAAGACTGCTCGTGAGGCTATCAAGACCATGACTTCACTCGTGGAGAAATATGGCTACTGCTCTGAGGGCGAGACCTTCACCATCTGTGACACCAAGGAAGCATGGATAATGGAGATGATGGGCCAGGGTGCTGGTTCTAAGAAGGTGGTATGGGTGGCTTTGCGTATACCAGATGATGCAGTTTGTGCACATGCCAACCAGAGTCGCATCCGCACCTTCAATCAGAAGGACAAGGAGAATGTGATGTTCTCTAAGGAGTGCATCAAGTATGCACGCAAGATGGGCTGGTTTAATGGCAAGGATGCTGACTTCAGTTTCCGTGATGCCTACGCTGCCCCTGACTTCTCAGGCAGACGTTTCTGCGAAGCTCGCGTGTGGTCACTGTTTAATCATTTCCAGGATATGGCCGACTATGTGGACTATGCCGCTGGCAAGAAACCACTTGCCGAGTGCAAGGAGATGCCTCTTTGGATTGTGCCTAACAAGAAGGTGAGTGTGCAGGATGTGGAAAATCTCATGCGTGACCATTATGAGGGCACTCCATTTGCCCTTGATGAAGATATGGGCGAGGGACTGTGGCAGATGCCTTATCGTCCTACACCATTGACATTCAAGGTGAACGGCAAGTCTTATTTCAATGAGCGTCCAGTGTCTACCCAGCAGAGCGCCTTCACCTTTGTGGCTCAGTTGCGCTCATGGCTTCCACGTCAGATAGGTGGCATTATCTGGTTTGGTAATGACGATGCCAACATGGTGCCATTCATCCCTGTCTACTGTGGCAATAGCGAACCGCCAGCATGCTTCAGCGATCCTAAGGCAGACGATGTGACATTCTCTATGAATAGTGCCTTCTGGGTGTGCAACTGGGTGAGCAATATGGTGTATCCACGTTATTCACTGATGTTCCCTACACTTGAGGCTGAGCGCATGCGTTTTGATAGCATCTATCATGCCAACCAGTCCGTCAAGGAGGCAGAGGCTATGGCACTCTATGACAATAGTCCAGAGAAGGCCGTGGCATATCTCACCAACTACAGCAACTCGCTCGGTGATGAATTCCTACGCAGTTGGCAACAGTTGGCTTACCGCCTCATAGTGAAGTTTAATGATATGGCAGAAAAGCCAGAGGTAGACGGCAAGTTCACACGCACCAAGACAGGTCTTGGCTCTACAGTAAAGCGTCCTGGTTATCCTTCACGTGCTGCAAAGCGATTGGTGGAGACTACAGGCGACAAGTTGGCTGTGCCAGAGAATTAAGCCATATGGATTTCAATAATTACAGACAAAACAGTCTGTCGCGTGACGAGATGCTACACTCCATAGACAAGGCTTTGCGTCAGTTGAATGACAAGGAAATAGAAGCCGTCTATTATGATCTCCTCACTAAGGATTACATAAAAGATTAGCATAAAGCGACTCATATTTGTGCGCCACCTTGATATAGTCATGGTGGCGCACAATGTATTTTAGCCCCTGCAGTTTCAAGTCGGGTATGTCCTCTTTATGCAATATGATTCTCTCCAATGCATCATACACGCTCTGCTCATTTGGCAAGACGTTGATGATAGGTCGCAGATCCCTTTCCCCTAATATATCATAGTTTTCTGGTTCACCACCTCCTACGCAGATGAGTCCCTGATTCATGGCTTCCAAGGCGTTCATCGCTGGTGTGTAACTATATAGTTGATCGAGGATGACATCCGAGTCGAGCATCATCTGCTTGTATTGGTCAAAGGGCACACCCTCCACCTCTTTCAGTTCCACTTCCGAGGGATATCTCTCCTTGATGCGTCTTGCTGCTCGGAGCATGATGTCCGTACCCTTATATTCCGATCTATTGCGACTTATTCCGATGAATAACCTCACTTTATCCCTCTTTCCCTTTATTGC
>CAVABU010000092.1:0-5510 GCA_963586965.1 Gemmiger formicilis | reverse complement strand
AAATAAAGGATTGATAATCTGCACGATGTCATATCCAGTGAACTTTCTCAGATGCCATATCACCTTTGCCCATAGCATCAATCCTCCGAGGCGTCCATCGCCACGTGCCAGATTGATGTCGCGCGGATAGTCTTTCCAGAAGTCGCCATTGCTTGCCACCGTCACCTGATGACCGAGCGACCGCAGACCATCCGCCAGTGTGGCGTGCACATTGCTATATTCACCCAAAAGCAGTATCTTCATTTCCTAATAGCGTATTTGTGAAGTAGTCGGCATCCTATGTAAGTTCTTGTGATGATGCTGAAGCACAAGTATTTCATCGTATACAAGTGTAATGGGATAGGGTAGAGGCGTGCCTCCTTCATGCGGTCTATTTCTATTTTCATCCGACTGTAACTCTTGCATGCGGTTGCCACATTATATATATAGTCCATGCACAATTGGTTGACCCTTCTTCGTAGAGCCTTGTATTCCTCTTGTGCAGACAGATGATGGAGATGCTCGATGATGAAGAAGAAGTCATGGAGGCGCTTATCTATATGGCGATCACTTGTGGCGGTCGTGATGGAGTTGTCACGCTGTCGATAGTAGTAAGCTGCGGTTGACGTGTAAGTCAAAGTGTTAGCCCTGCACATCAGCAGAGGAGTGAATAGTTCGTCCTCGTGTAGCAGACCACCCTTAAACCGCAGTTCGCCGAGAATGCATCGCTTAAACATATATCCACAAGCCGAAGCCTTGAGATTATGCTTTTGTAAAAACTCCCTGCAAGTAGTGTGGCGGAAATGAACATCATGCTTGACATCCGCATGCTTGTCCGTGCGAGATTCTTCAAACATCATTATGTCCGTGTCCAATCCCTCCTTGATCCTATCCACTATCTTGTCGTAGGACTCAGTGATGAGACAGTCATCGCCATCTATAAACTGGATGTATTCTCCGTGAGCCAAAGCCAATCCTGCATTTCTGGCTGCTGATAGACCTTGGTTTTCTTGACGCAGATATGTGATGTGCTTGCCATAATGGTCTATGATGCCACTGGGAGGCACTGCCGAACCGTCATCCACGAGTATTATCTCTCGCTCGTCATCCTGCAAATGTAAAGACATGATGCTGTCCACACATTCCCGCAACATCTCTTCCGAGATATTGTAGTCGGGCAATATAAAACTGATTAGCGGGCTGTGCCTCTTGCATTCGTGGACTGTCATAATGCAAAGTTATGACTTTTTCTCAAGATATGGTTAACGAAGTATAATAAAATAAAATCTCTTGCGTTATGGGTAAAGACAAATGGAAAACAGTTATAAACACATATTCAAATATACAGGTCTCTTCGGAGGCATACAGGGACTGAATATCCTCGTAGGTCTTGTCAGAAACAAGATCATCGCCCTACTACTCGGTCCTGAAGGTGTGGGACTCATCTCCATCTACAACACGGCATCCACACTCCTGCAAAACTCCACCAATTTTGGTCTGCAGATGAGTGGAGTGAGATCCATCTCTCGTGCTTACGATATGGGAGACCAAGAGCTTACACAAAAGCACATACGTATACTCCGTGCGTGGAGTCTCTTTGCCGCCTTGCTGGGATTCTTTGTGTGTATACTTCTTAGCGGATTGTTGAGCCGTTGGGCGTTTTCATCAGGCGACTATACCACCAGATTCATGCTTCTTGCGCCCGCTGTGGCTATGGCTTCCATAGCTGGAGGAGAGACTGCCATACTCAAAGCCACACGACATCTGAAGCAGTTGGCAAGGACGAGCGTCATCGGAGTGTTATGCGCTCTGCTTGTCTCGGTGCCACTCTTTTATGAGTTTGGCAATGATGGTATCATCCCATCCATCATCATTCTTGCCTTTGTGCAGATGATGCTCGCCATAGTCTATTCCTACCGCTATTATCCGCCATGTCTGTCTTTTAGCAAAAGTGAATTTCTTGAGGGAAAGCACATGATAACCCTCGGCACGGCATTCGTCGTGGCAGGCATCTTCGGCAGTGGCGCCGAGTTTGCCATACGGTCATATCTCAGTGATATGTCGGTGTCGCTTGCAGGACTCTATAATGCTGGCTACATGATCACGATGACCTACGCTGGCATGGTTTTCGCCGCTATGGAGACAGATTATTATCCGCATCTTTCTGCCGTCTGCAATGACCCAGTGAAGATGAATGGCGCAGTAAACCGACAGATAGAGGTCTCGCTCACCATTGTCGCCCCCATGCTCGTGGCGCTCATGATACTGTTGCCCGTAGTGATACCGCTCCTTTTCAGTGGCAAGTTTGTGCCAGTGATAGGTATGGCGCAGATAGCAGTGTTGGCGATGTATTTCCGTGCACTCAACCTCCCCATAGCCTACATCATGCTGGCGAAGGGTGACTCCATGTCATATATGCTTATGGAACTCGTCTACGACATCCTCATAGTACTCACCGTCATCTTCGGTTACAGTAATTGGGGACTCGACGGCACTGGCGTGGCGCTCGCTTTGGCAGGATTCGTAGACTGCGTGTGCGTGGCTGGTTATTGCTGTTGGAAATACGATCTTGTCGTATCGCATAGACTTGTCAATGACTTCATCATACAATTGTCAATCGGCATCCTCGCACTTATAGTCTGCAAGACTCTCACAGGATGGGCGGGATGGATATGCGGTGCAGTTATGATATTGGCAAGCGTGTATGTATCCATGCGTATGTTGAGAAGGAGGATGCATGGCTAAGGTAAGTGTAATCGTAGCCGTATACAACGGCGAAAAATATCTCGACAGGTGTCTCGACTCGCTCGCTCGCCAGACATTCTCCGACATAGAGATCATCTGCGTGGATGATGCCTCCACCGACTCTTCATTGCAGATGCTTCGGCAAAGGGCAGAAGCAGACTCACGCATACGAGTGCTTCATCATGATGATAATCGTGGTCCTGCCACCTCACGCAATGAGGCTCTTGCCGTCTGCACGGGTGACATCATTGCCTGTCTTGACTGCGATGACTGGTATGCCGATGACACGGTGGAGAAGATGTTACGTGTCTTTGATGACCACGATGATGCCGACTGTGTGCTCTTCCGTTGTCGGTTTGTCTTTCCTGACGGCAGAGGAGAAGACTATCAGGGACTTCACTTCGACAGTCTTGATGGCAAGACAGCCTTCCGAGAATCTCTCACCTGGCATGTGCATGGCATATATGCTGCTCGTCGGACACTGTATGATAGTTGCCAGTTTGATGACTCCTGTCGCCACTATAGTGACGACAATACCACACGCATCCATTATTATCTATCGCGCAAAGTCTATTCTTCGGATGCTACATATTATTATTATCAGAATCCCAATTCCATCTCTCATGTCATCTCTGTGAGTCGCATGGACTATATGCGTGCCACGGATAGTATGAAGCGGTGGTTGGAGAAGTTGGATTGTCCGCAAGACATGATGGCACTCTATGAGAATCAGTGCTGGCTCGTTATTGTGGATGCCTACAAGTTTTATTTCGACAATCGCCGATGCCTTTCACATGAAGATGTCACCTATTGTCTTAATGAGATAAAGTCGCACTTCCTTGCCATTGACACATCACTGCTTCGGCCATCGCAGAAGTGGAAGTTGGGTTATTCTCCTCTTTTCAAGTCATGGCATCTATTCAGACTCCAAGAAGAAATCTATTTTATCCTACAAAAGTGCAAAGCAAGGATGCTTCGCCTAATATCGAAATAAGAAAAGATAGGAAAGTTTGCCTCAAAATAATTGGTGGCATCATGGGAATGATATATCTTTGTAGAGTGCGAGACGCACATTTGTAAAACGACATAAGCAATCATCATATATGAAAGACTTTAAAGATATAAAGGTAGCAGTAGCCGGCACAGGCTACGTGGGACTAAGCATTGCCACTCTGCTGGCTCAGCATCACCATGTCGATGCAGTGGACGTGATACCGGAGAAAGTGGAGAAGATCAATAATGGGATATCTCCTATACAAGACGATTATATAGAGAAATATCTGGCTGAAAAACAATTGGACCTTACGGCAACGCTCGATGGCAAGGCAGCCTACAAGGATGCAGACTTCGTGGTCATAGCAGCGCCGACCAACTATGACCCGGTGAAGAATTATTTCGACACCTCTCATGTGGAAGAAGTCATCGACCTCGTGCTTGAGGTGAATCCAGATGCGGTGATGGTCATCAAGAGTACTATCCCTGTGGGCTACACACGTAGCCTCTATCTGAAATATGCGCAGAAAGGAGTGCAGAAACTAAATCTGCTCTTCTCGCCAGAATTTCTGCGTGAGAGCAAGGCCCTCTATGACAATCTCTATCCCTCACGCATCATCGTGGGTTATCCCAAACTCATAGATAGACCTGAATTCGTAGAAGAAAACGAAGCCATAGAGAAGGTGACGGATGTGTCGAAGATGAAGGAAGCCGCCAAGACGTTTGCTGCGCTCTTGCAGGAAGGTGCCATTAAGGAAAATGTCGACACGCTCTTCATGGGTATGAAGGAGGCAGAGGCTGTGAAACTCTTTGCCAACACCTATCTGGCACTGCGAGTGAGTTATTTCAATGAACTGGATACCTATGCAGAGGTGAAGGGACTTGACACCAAAGCCATCATCGAAGGCGTGGGACTCGATCCGCGCATCGGTACTCACTATAACAATCCGTCGTTTGGCTATGGTGGTTACTGTCTGCCAAAGGACACAAAGCAATTGCTTGCCAACTATGCCGATGTGCCCGAGAATCTCATAGAGGCCATCGTGGAGAGCAATCGCACACGCAAGGACTATATCGCTGATGCAGTGCTGAAGAAGGCAGGATATTATAGTTATGCCGAGGACAATAGTTATGATGCCACTCGTGAACATGTGTGCGTAATAGGCGTATATAGACTTACGATGAAATCAAATAGTGACAACTTCCGTCAGAGCGCCATACAGGGCATCATGAAGCGCATCAAGGCGAAGGGTGCTGAAGTGGTCATCTATGAACCGACGCTTGAAGACGGTAGCACATTCTTCGGTAGTAGGGTGGTCAATAATCTGGAAGCATTCAAGTCGCAGAGTCATGCCATCATAGCCAATCGCTATGACTCCTGCTTGGATGACGTGCAAGACAAGGTATACACGCGTGACATCTTCCGTCGCGACTAACTAAAGAGTGATAAATTACAGGAAACCATACTAAAGATAAAGGGCGGCTCTCACGAGCTGCCCTTTATCTCATTAGGTGTTAGTTTAATTGTCATTTTAAGGTAAAAAGATTGTTTTCAGGATAACGATGCAAATATAGTCCCTTTTTCTCATACCTGCAAACTTTTTCCATCTTTTTTTTAATGTATTTTATTGTGTTCGCACACAAGACGAAAATAGTTTAATTACACTTCTTTTGTTAAGAAAAATTGTTGACTTTACGTTACGAGGTACTGCGCCATCGCCGTACCAAACGCTAACTTGTAAAATTCTTCTTTGAGATGGTACGGCGGGGGCGCCGTACCTCCTACATATTAC
>CAVABU010000091.1:0-10084 GCA_963586965.1 Gemmiger formicilis | reverse complement strand
TCTCAAATTTAATTGTCACAACTGTCACAACTGTCACGCTCCCCACTTATCTTTCTCTTAGAGGCTGTATATTAATAAGTTATACTCATAAAGTATGCATTGCCTCTTCTCCTTAAGACTCTTTTTCCTGCTTCTCGTAAGCCTTTTTAGCCCCAAATGAGGGGTAAAAACTATAGAAAAGCCCCATTATTTGCAAGATATCATGCAAATAATCAGAAACTGCCAGGTCACGCTTCGCTCCAAAACTCGCGAACAATAGCATTAAAAGCGTGGAAATATTGAAGAAATGGTACTTATAGTAGTTGCAGCATCCCCGCTACAACCCCCATCTACAGAGGATTCCTCGAGGCTTGCTTGGTTGCAGCGGGGACGCTCTGGCTACTATAGATTGTCATCTTTCAATATTTCCATATTTCAATCTTCCTGTGGGTAGACAAGATTTGCCTCGGTGATATTTTCAAGAAGATTGAGATATCTCTTTGCCTCATATCGTGCCATAGGCAGATTCATGAGCAGATAGTTGCCACAGTCGCGAGCGTTGGCACCTGGCACCTCTCCCTCATATGACGCTATAAAACTGAATGTGCGCTTCATCAAGTCCAGTATGTCCTTTGATTGCAAGTCGCCCCTCATCAGCAGATAGTTGCCCGTCTGGCATCCCATAGGCCCCCAATAGATGACGCGGTCTTTCCATTCCTCGTCATTGCGGAGAAATGTCGCTGCCAAGTGCTCTATAGTGTGCAGTTCGGGTGCACCCATGACCGGTTCACGATTAGGTTCCTTCATGCGTATGTCAAAGGTGGTGACCACCTCGCCACCCACCTGATCCTTGCGTGAGACGTATATGCCACGAAGCAATCGCTCGTGGTTGATGGTGAATGATGCTATCTTTTCCATATTCGTTTATAATGTCAGATGTGTGAGGAATTCGTGTAATACATTGAAACTACCTTCCGCTATGCGGTCCCAGAAGTCGAAATACTGTTCGCCCTTATTGCAGTCGAGCGGTATGTCGCTGATGATGCGGAATGAAATAAACGGCACATTATATATATAGCACGTATGTGCGATGGCTCCGCTCTCCATATCGATGGCAAGAGCGTCAGGGAAATGGTCAAGGATTTCGCCCGCCTTCTGCTTCGTGTCAACAAACCAGTCGCCTGAAGCTATAAGACCCGTGGTCACATTCTCTATGGCGGAAGCCGTCTCTATCATGCGACTGTCGCAAGGGAAGCGCGCTGGCAACCCCTGTATTTGTCCGTAAGCATTGTCTGTGAAGCAATAGACGTCGTGATATGCCACCTCCGTGCTTGCCACCACGTGCATACGTGGTACTTTCATCGTGGCACCACCTGCCACACCGCTCGACACTATGCACGTGGGGTGGAAATTGTCTATCATCTCCACTGCGCCGATGGCAGCGTTCACCTTGCCGATGCCACATTGCTGGATGACGAGCTGACGGTCGTTGTCAAGTTTGCCGATATAAAACGTCTTACCATGTATGGTCTTTTCTTCCAGACCAGAGAGTAATGGGAGAAGCTGATGTAGCTCCTTCTCCATTGCCAGTATTATTCCTATTGTCATATTGATTGAGAAATGTCGTTGTGATGTGTTATATAATGCGCAAAGGTATCCAAAAACGATGAAAAGGCAAAGGTTTATTTGCTTTTTTCATACTATTATGGTAATTTTGTCGTAGATTCGTATATATGGGATACAAGGATAAGATAACACAGAAGACGTGGAGCCAGGCTGGTGGTCGTGGCGACAGAAAGTCATGCCGTGCAGGTAAGGGTGGCGCGGCTCGTAATGCAAAGGCAGGACTTGTGACGCCGAAGAAGAATCTCGGTCAGCACTTCCTTGTAGATCTCGGCATAGCCCGTGCCATAGCCGACACGGTGGATGCCTATCCTGAAGTCCCAGTCTTGGAGGTAGGTCCAGGCATGGGCGTGATGACACAGTTTCTCATCCCTAAGCCACGTCCACTCAAGGTGGTGGAGATAGACCGTGAGAGTGTGGCTTATCTCCATGAGCACTATCCTGACTTAGAAGTCTTGGGAGCGGATTTCCTCAAGATGGATTTGTCCACAGCCTTTGACGGCAAACCGTTTGTGCTGACAGGCAACTATCCTTATGACATCTCGTCGCAGATATTCTTCAAGATGATAGACAATCGCGACCTCATCCCTTGTTGCACGGGCATGATACAGCGCGAGGTGGCACTGCGTATAGCCTCACAACCCGGCAATAAGGCATACGGCATCCTGTCCGTACTCATACAGGCATGGTATGACTGCGAATATCTCTTCACCGTAGACGAAAATGTATTCAATCCACCACCAAAGGTGAAGTCGGCGGTGATAAGGATGACACGCAATGACACGCAGTCGCTCGGATGTGACGAACAACTGTTTAAACGTGTCGTAAAGACCACCTTCAATCAGCGTCGCAAGATGCTTCGCGTGTCTTTGCGACAGTTGTTTACTCAGGATAATCTTCCTTCGCAAGAATTCTTCGCACAGGAAGTGATGACCAAACGTCCCGAGCAACTCTCCGTACAGGACTTTGTCGCACTGACCAATATGGTGGCAGAGGTGCTCTGACGCAACATTAAAAGTTTGGCGTATATTATCACGATTTGTCCATATTTGACCATGTGGATATGGATGATATGTGTGCCATTGTGTTCTTTCTTGCACTACAATTGTACAAAAAGTGTATATCAGAACACTTTTCTCTTGTCAAAATACTTGATTGTAGCCGATAAATTGTAATTTTGCCGTAAAAGAATAATCATTTACCTCGGCATTATGAATAAAAAGGACATACAAGAGCTGTTTGACGAGTTTGACAAGAGCGGCATGGGAAAGATTCCCGTAGACTATTTGGATAATGACATACTCTTCATCGAAGAGTTGGAATCGCTACCCCGTCTCTATGCCACCAAAGCGGAGGTGAATGTCATCTGCGTGTGCAATAAGGGAAAGATGGAACTCGATGTCAACGGCAATCACTACGTGGTGAGCGAAGGTGCTGCCCTCATCTGTCCTACTGGCGCACTCGTAGACAATATCCTCGTCAGCCCAGACTTTAAGTTCTCCGTGCTCTGCCTCACCGACCGCATCATCCAGTCACTCCTCAATACCAATATGGACATATGGAACAGAACGGTCTATGTCAACAAGGAACACGTGGTGATGCCGCCCGAACTCGATGAAGTCGCTGACAACAAGCGCATGCTCATGGGATGGCACTTCATGGAGGTGGTGCGCTCCCTGCTGGCATACAAGGACAATCCATTCCGTGAGGAGATGCTTCGCAGTATGCTTCAGATAGTGCTGCTCTCATTCTGCGTGCGCCAGGTGGAAAAGGAGAAGCAGGAAAACGTGGATCCTGTAAAACCTATACGTTCGCCACAAGGCCAGGTGCTATTTAGTAAGTTTATGGAACTCCTGCGCGAAGAAGACATCAAGCACCAGCCAGTCTACTATTATGCCGAAAAACTCTTCATATCATCCAAATACCTTTCACATGTGTGCAAGGAGATGAGTGGCAAGTCTGCCAACGACTTCATACAGACGGCTGTGGTGGAGGAGATAACACACTATTTGAAGAACTCCACATTCTCTGTCAAGGAGATAGCCAATCGTATGGGATTTCCTAACATATCCTTCTTTGGTAAATACGTCAAAGCACATCTCGGCATGTCGCCCAATGAATATCGCAAGCACCATTACGAGACACAAAGCCGAAAATTACTCTAAATCATTTGCAAGATTGGAAGTTATTGGCTACCTTTGCGTATAATCACTTAAAAACATTACACTGATATGATAGATGTAAAAGCTACACTTGGAGAAGCCGGCGAACGTATGGAGATGAGCGTCATGTTTCTCGACGAGCAGTTGGCTCGCGTGAGAGCAGGACGTGCTAATGTGGCAATCCTCGACGGAGTGCGCGTGGAGAGCTACGGATCTAAGGTGCCTCTCAATCAGGTGGCAAATGTGTCATGCCCTGACGCACGCACCATCGCCATCAAACCATGGGACAAGAAGATGATACGCGACATAGAGAAGGCCATCATGGACTCTGATGTAGGTATCACACCTGAAAACAATGGCGAGATAATACGCCTTGGCATACCACAGCCCACCGAGGAGCGTCGCCGTGACCTTGTCAAGCAGTGCGCTAAGAGCGGCGAGAAGGCAAAGGTGACCATAAGAAATGTCCGCGCTGAGGTGAAGGATGTTCTCAAAAAAGCCATCAAGGACGGACTGTCAGAAGACCTTGAGAAGGATGCCGAGGCAGACCTGCAGAAGGTGCACGATAAGTATATAAAGAAGGTGGACGACCTGCTCGAAGCAAAAAACAAGGAGATAATGACCCTTTAGTATCACCGATTTGAAAGGACTTGTCGTAAAGAATACCGGCTATTGGTATACGGTAAAGACTGATGATGGCCAGACCATCGACTGTAAGGTCAAAGGCAACTTCCGACTGAAAGGTATCAGAAGTACCAATCCTGTGGCAGTGGGCGACAGGGTGACCATATTGCCCAATCAGGGAGGCACGGCTTTCATCACAGATATAGAGGAACGGCGCAACTATATAGTGCGCCGTTCTCAGAATCTTTCAAAGCAAAGTCACATCATAGCAGCCAATGTAGACCAGGCTTGCCTCGTGGTGACTGTCAACTATCCTGAGACTTCACTCAACTTTGTGGACCGCTTCCTTGCATCTGCAGAAGCCTACTCTGTGCCCGTCGTGCTTGTCTTTAATAAGACCGATCTGCTGAGCGAGGAGGAACTTCATCTGCAGGAGGCAATAATGCATCTCTACGACACCGTGGGCTACAAGTGCGTGGCAATATCTGCCGAGCGAGGTGACGGCATAGACGAACTGCTCCCTTTGCTGACGGGCAAGATAACATTGCTGAGTGGCAATAGTGGAGTGGGGAAGTCCACACTTATCAATCGCCTCATACCCGGTGCACAATTGCGCACGGCAGACATCTCTGATGCTCACAACACGGGTATGCACACCACGACATTCTCCGAGATGCTCGAGTTTGCCCCTTTGGGCAAATGGGGCGCCATCATCGACACACCTGGTATCAAGGGTTTTGGCACGTTTGACATCAAACCCGAGGAGGTGACGAGTTATTTCAAGGAGATATTCCACTTTTCCAAAGATTGTCGCTTCAATAACTGCACCCACACGCACGAACCAGGTTGCGCCGTGCTCAAGGCATTGGAAGACCATTACATAGCTCCCTCCCGTTATCAGTCATATCTGTCAATGCTCGAAGACAATGAAGAGGGAAAATATAGGGCTCCGTTTTGATTAGGAGGTACGGCTCATAGTAGTTGCAGCGTCCCCGCCGTAGTGGTTTTTTATAGTAGTTGCAGCGTCCCCGCTGCAACCTATAGCAAGCAAGTGGTATTAATAGGAGGTACGGCGCCCTCGCCGTACCAACCGCATGGGCAAAGCGAGGACGCTTCGCCTACTAAGAAACCATCTACCAAATCAGAGATTTATGATCAATAACATGACAAATAGTATTTCTAACATAGAGCATCTTGCGAACAAGAAGATATGCGTCTTGCTATCGGGAGGCGTAGACTCTGCCGTAGTGGTGCATGTGCTATGCTCGCAAGGTCTCAAGCCAGACTGTTTCTATATCAAGATAGGTCCCGAGGAAAAGGAGGAGTGGGACTGCTCATCAGAGGAAGACCTTGAGATGTGCACGTCCATAGCCCATCGCTATGGTCTGAAACTCGAGGTGGTGGACTGCCATAAGGAGTATTGGGAGAATGTCACCCGCTACACCATGGAGAAGGTGCGTGCCGGCTATACACCCAATCCTGACGTGATGTGCAACCGCTTGATAAAGTTTGGCGCTTTCTATGAAAAGCGTGGCAAAGACTATGACCTCATAGCCACAGGCCACTACGCTTGCACTGAGATAGACTCTGAAGGTCACAAGTGGCTATGCACAAGTCCAGATCCAGTGAAGGACCAGACTGACTTCCTCGCTCAGATATATGATTGGCAGTTGCAGAAGGCCATCTTCCCCATAGGTAGTATGATGAAGGAAGAGGTGCGTGACATAGCAGAAAGGGAGAAACTGATTAATGCCAAGCGCAAGGACTCGCAAGGCATCTGCTTCCTTGGCAAGATCAATTACAATGACTACATACGTCGCTATCTCGGAGAGAATCCTGGTCCTGTGATAGCACTGGAAACTGGTAAGAAGATAGGCGAGCACCGCGGACTATGGTTTCATACTATAGGTCAGCGCAAAGGTCTCGGTTTTGGCGGTGGTCCATGGTTTGTTATCAAGAAGGACATAGCCACCAATACACTCTATGTGTCCAACGGATACAATCCCGATGACGCATATAGCGACGAGTTCTTGGTGCACGACATGCATTGGCTGACCCTCCCGTTGGCATTCGACGAGAATCATAAGGTAGGCATAACATTCAAGATACGTCACACATCAGATTATTATCATGCTGTCATAGAAGACATGGGTGATGGTCGCTACAAAGTGTATTCTTCGGCACGTATCCATGGTGTAGCCCCTGGACAATTCTGCGTCATCTATGACGAAAGGCATCACCGTTGTTACGGTTCTGCCGAGATTACATTATAGGAGGTACGGCGCCCTCGCCGTACCCAACGCGAGCAAGTCGCGGTAATCATAGTAGGCGAAGCGTCCTCGCTTTGTCCATTAGTAGTTGCAACGTCCTCGTTGCAACTACTCCATTAATAATTTCTCTATTCTTGCTTGGTTGCAGCGGGGACGCTGCAACTACTATAAAAACCTCCTAAGGCTTACGCCAATGCTTGGTTGCAGCGGGGACGCTGCAACTACTATAAAAACCTCCTGAGGCTTACGCCAATGCTTGGTTGCAGCGAGGACGCTGCAACTACTATGAGTACAATCTTTCCATATTTCCATTTTTAAATCTTTCAATATTTCAATATTATAAAGCCCCCTTCCTCAATGTAAAATCTTAGCCTTCTTGATGTGAGAAGTAGGCTAAGTCTATCGTGCGGCGGTCGTCAACAGATTGTGCGGCGGTCGCCAACAACTATTACGGCGGTCGCCATCAACATTGCTGACGGTCGCCAACAATCATTACGGCGGTCGTCGCAACTTCATACAATAGTAGCCTCTTACAACGCTATGGTCAAGATTTTACATCCACAAATATGACTATGAAATAAAAATCGGGTAGAAGAAAGTCTATATCACTTTTCTTCTACCCGATCATTGTTTGCTTCCAAAGAGTGGAGCTGGCGGGAGTCGAACCCGCGTCCAAACAGGGAAACCATACGCTTTCTACATGCTTATTCCGGCCTTGATTTTCGTGACATGGCTAGACCCGGACCACCAGACCATGTCCTTATCCTCTAAAATTTCATCTGTGCATCGAGGCCTACACGGACTATTTCCGATTGTCCTGCACCGCTTGACCCTAAGATTCGGAACCACATCCTTGGAGCGATGTCTCGTTCCAGCACCTTGTGCCGGAATAAAGCCAGTAATCTACTATGCTTCGATTAGGCAGCGAGAGCGTAATTGTTTTCGCCAATTAATTTGTTGAAGCCTGATATTTAGGAGCAAGACAACGACGCTCCGCATGCTTACATACCATCTCGGCCTGCTGTCAAATCCAGTCAACCCCATGGTTGTTTGCTTTACTAAAGCGATGCAAAGTTAATGAATAGTTTTCTTTTATCGCAATAATCTGCATACTTTTTCTCAATTCTTTCATCAATAAACATATGTAACTAAAGTTTCTGATTTGGAATATTGCAAGCAAATAAAGGTAACCATAGTAGGCGAAGCGTCCTCGCTTTGCCCATTAGGAGGTACAGCGTCCTCGCTGTACCACGCAAGGAGAGGTCTTTTTTTGGGGAATTCATTCCCAGAGATGGTACGGCGGGGCGCCGTACCTACTATTGATACCATTGCCCGCTTGGTTGCAGCGAGGACGCTGCAACTACTAGGATGTGTTAACCTCGTTAAATAATAAATCAGAAACTTCAATATGTTACGCTTTATGTTTTGACATAAACTGTCAGGTGATAAACCGCGACATCATCGATGAACCATTCTCTACTTTTTTTTGATACATTATTCTTGGCGGTTACAAAAGAAATACGTAAATTTACATTCGCCTATCTTATCAGACGATGGAAAGGCGATGATGAAAGACTAACGAGATTATGGCATTGAAGTATTATCCCATAGGCATCCAGACATTCTCGGAGATTATCACCAAGAATTATCTCTACATCGACAAGACGGAGTATGTCTACAATATGACCCACTTCGGCAAGAAGTATATCTTCCTGGGGCGGCCCCGTCGCTTCGGTAAGTCGCTACTGGTGTCCACATTGCTGAGTTATTTCGAGGGAAAGAGGGAACTTTTCAAGGGACTCGCTATCGAACGGCTGGAGCAGGAGTGGACGGAATATCCCGTGCTGCACTTCAGCATGGCGGGAGGAAAGCACATGGAGAAGGAACAGTTGGAGAGATACCTACTGTATATTCTGAAGGGAAACGAGGAGAAGTTTGGCATCGTGAGCAATTCGCCCGACCCGAATGTGAGGTTGGCGGAATTAATCAAGACTGCCTATCAGCAGACGGGCAAACAGGTGGTGGTGCTCATTGACGAGTATGACGCACCTCTGTTGGATGTAGCCCACGACAAGACGAGCCTGGAGGTGCTCCGCAATATCATGCGCAATTTCTACAGCCCACTGAAGGACAGCGACCCCTATCTCCGCTTCGTCTTCCTCACTGGCATCACGAAGTTCTCGCAACTCAGCATCTTCAGCGAGCTGAACAATATCACCAACATATCCATGGACGATGACTATGCAGGAATTTGCGGAATCACCAAAGATGAACTGCTCTCGCAGATGTCGGACAACATCGAGACACTAGCCAGAAAGAGGAGAATGGACAAGGAAGAGGTGGTGGAGAAATTGAAGGAAAACTATGACGGTTATCATTTCTCCGCCTTTTCTCCCGATGTGTTCAATCCATATAGCCTACTCAACTGCTTCTCTAGGGGAAAGTTCGGGGCATATTGGTTTGCCTCTGGCACGCCTACCTACCTCATCAATATGATGCGTAAGTTCAATGTTGTGCCTAATAGCCTTGGCAAGACGTATGCCAAAGATTCCGCCTTCGATGCCCCTACCGAGGAAATGACCGCCATCACGCCTTTGCTCTACCAGAGCGGATATCTTACTATCAAGGACTACGATGAGCTATCAGACCTTTACACCCTCGACCTCCCCAACAAGGAAATCAAGGTGGGGCTCTTCGAGAGTCTCTTGCCCAACTACTTGGAGGGTATGTTTGCGCAGAACGGCGATGTAGCCATCGCCCAGATGTCGGTGTTGATCCGCCAGGACGACATGGACGGGGCCTTGCAGTTGCTCCAGACATTCCTCGGTACCGTGCCTTATTGCAACGTCACCAATTACGAGGGCCATTACCAGCAGATGCTCTTCATCATCTTCTCACTCCTCACGAGCTACGTGGTGGATGTGGAGGTGCATACTCCAAAGGGTAGGGTAGACATCGTGATGCTGACTCATACGCGTCTATACATCATCGAGTTGAAACTCAACAAGGACGCACAGACCGCCCTGCAACAAATCAACCTTAAGAACTATGCACAGCGGTTTGCTCTCTGTGGTAAACCCATTACCAAGGTGGGTATCAACTTTGATTCCACCAAGGGAAATATCGAGGACTGGCTGATAGAAGAATAAAGACAAGGCAATCGCACTTTTAAGTAATGTGAAAAGAATAAGTTGTGCAAGTTTTGCCCTGTATTTTTAGGCGGTTTTGATGATTTCTTTGAAGGAGCATAGCGGGCTATGTGACTGAAAAGAAGTCGCAAAGACGTCAAAAAGACGGGGAATCATATAAAGAAACGGATATAGGTATATACAATAAAACTTGCTCAAGTTATTTTTTGAACATTACTAAATTTATACTTGCAAAAAAATGAGTACTTTTGCAATAAAATGTGGCAAATGCAGTTTA
>CAVABU010000090.1:0-10123 GCA_963586965.1 Gemmiger formicilis | reverse complement strand
GCCCACAGCATGCGCCAATAGAGTTTGTAGAGGTCATCCCACTTCATCACTGTGGCGGCGAAGAAGTCGGCTGTGTAGCCATTGAGAAATGTCTCGGCGGCAGTGGCATCCGTACTGTTGAGACTTTGCCATGTGCTGTCTACGAATGGCAGTTCACGCTTGCCCTTGTCGAGGAAATACTGTTGCGCCTTCAGCATGGACTCTCGGGTCTTGCCCCATCTCACTGTGGCGATGCGGTTGGCCCCGCGGAAGTGTGTCAAGGCTGCATCATCGCGGAGGCTATGCTGACCGCAGATGCCGAGCATTGTGGGTAGAGAGGTGTTGCCTGCAAAGATGGGGAAGCGGGGACTTTGGCCAGGATTGTCGAGGCAGATCCATGCCACGCCGCCTACATTGTCGGGCAACCATGATCGGCACTGGATGATGGTGGAGTAGGCGCACCATGACACTGACACGGTGCGTATGTTTTCCATCGTGCTGTCATTGAGTGCTGCAGCATGTAGTTTTATTTCGTCAGGACGCATCCATGGGTTGGTGATCATCGCTCCGCTCATGTTATTGTGCTCCTTGCCTGCCTTGGCTGTAAGCGAGTCCATGCGAGAGCTCAGTGATAGGGAAGTGCCCTCGTAGGTAGAACCGAGCAGTTTGGCGATGTCCTCCACGCTCAGTTTTTTCTCTGGTCTGAATGACACTGGCAGTTCGTCCATCTTGTCATTGTAACCAGCATTGGGTGCCAACTGCTGCATGATGAAGAGTTCGCGCACGGAGTAGTTTTTCGGTTCGTTATAGTAGTTGCCTCCCGAGTAAGCCTTCCAAAATGAGAACTCGCTTTTGCCGTCCCATAGTCCGAGTTCCTTGGCTACTGACTTCACATTGCTGGAAGCCATGAAGCGGTCTTTGTCATTGAAGTCTATCTTGCCGATGCGTGACACATTTGCCGACACAGCCACCTCGTCGTCAGCTATGCGCTGGGCAGCCCATACGGCACCTATCTTCTTGGGTCCTGCTCCTTGTATCTCAAAGAGCCAAGTCTCGTGCGGATCGGCGATGGTGAGACATTCGCCCGAGTCGCCATAGCCATACTTCTTGGTCAGATCGTCGATGACCTTGATGGCATCGCGTGCTGTCTTGCAGCGTTGCAAGACTACGCGGCAGAGCTCCTCTATCATAAACATGCCGTCCTTATTGCGCAGCGTGTCCTTGCCTCCATAGGTGGTCTCGCCGATGGCGAGCTGGTGCTCGTTGAGGCAAGGGTAGGAGGTGTTGAGGAAGCGGTAGGTGTGCTTCGCTTGCGGTATGGTGCCTTTCTCCTTGACGTCAGTCATGCTGCCAGGAGTCTCGGTGTGCATCAGTCCGTCATAGATGCTCATTATGGTGTCGTTAGGATAGTCTTTTGCGGGTTCCATCTTCATCCATGTGCGATACCATGAGTCGCAAGTGTGTGATGTCATTACCGAACCGTCGGCGGAAGCCAACCTGCCCACTGTTATCGAGGTGCAGGCGTCTCGGTCTTGGGCGAGTCCTGTGGCAAAGGTTATGACTGCCAAGGCGAATGTGAGGATTGTCTTTTTCATATCTGAGGGTGCTTTGTTGGATTAGTCGTTGTATCTTTTGAGTATGTCGCCGTAGGCTTCGATGCGGCGGTCGCGAAGGAATGGCCACCAGCGACGCACGTCCTCGCTATGGTCGAGGTCGACGCTAATGACGGCGCTCTCTTCTTCATTTGCCGAACATCTGTGGAGCATCTCGCCTTGTGGCCCGGCTACAAAACTGCTACCCCAAAACTCAATGCCGTCGGTCATGTGGCTTGGGTCTGGTTCGAAACCGACACGATTGACAGCCACTACTGGCAAGCCGTTGGCTACGGCGTGTCCGCGCTGCACGGTGGTCCATGCCTCACGCTGGCGCTGCTGCTCATCTGCGGAGTCAGTGGAAGCATAGCCTATGGCAGTGGGGTAGATGAGTATCTCTGCTCCCGAGAGTGCCATGAGGCGTGCGCCCTCTGGATACCACTGATCCCAGCACACCTGCACGCCCAGTCGTCCTACGCTGGTATCGATGGGGCGGAAACCCATGTCGCCAGGTGTGAAATAGAATTTCTCATAGTATGCAGGGTCGTCGGGTATGTGCATCTTGCGGAATTTGCCAGCGATGGTGCCGTCCTTCTCCATCACCACGGCGGTGTTGTGATAGAGACCTGGTGCACGCTTCTCAAAGAGCGATGTCACTATGACCACGCCGTATTGCTTGGCAAGACTGCCGAAAAAGTCGGTCGATGGGCCAGGAATAGGTTCGGCAAGGTCAAAGTGGTCCACGTTTTCAGTTTGACAAAAGTAGAGCGAGTTGTGGAGTTCTTGCAATACTATGAGTTGTGCACCTTGATTGGCGAGACTCTTTATGCCGTCAGCCAGGCGCTGCTTATTGGATGCCGTGTCAGACGTATTGTGCTGTTGCAAGATGCCTATTTTGAGTTCTCTCATGATGTATGTACTTATATAATATAATAATGTGTAAAGTAAAGAGTCGTATGGTGTAATCTTTTAGAGCGGATACTGCATCGTCAAGCAGTGTATGCTGCCGTGCTGGCGTATTATCACGCGTGAGTCGATGGGGATGATCTCTCGTCCAGGGAATGCTTGGCCGATGATGTCGCAAGCCTGAGTGTCAAGGTCGGGTTGGTCATATGTGGGCACGAGCACGGCACCATTGATGACAAGGAAGTTGGCGTAGGTGGCTGGCAGTCGCTCTCCGTCATAGTGGCATGGGCGGGTCATAGGAAGCGCCATGAGGCGATAAGGCTTGCCCTCTGCGGTGCGTAATGATAGCAATTCGGACTCAAGTGCGACAAAGTCTTCGTGTTGCTCGTCACTCGTGTCAGTGCTCTTAATATATAATAATGTGTCGTCAGGGCATATCCTTACGATGGTGTCGATATGTCCGTCGGTGTCGTCACCGATGAGGTTGCCATGATTGAGCCATATGATCCTGTCGGCATGCAGGCGATGCTTGAGCTGCTGCTCGATATCGTCCTGGCTCATGGGCTGGTTGCGGTGGGGAGCAAGCAGACATTGCGAAGTGGTGAATATGGTGCCCTTGCCGTCGCTTTCGATGCTTCCGCCCTCAAGCACAAAGTCGTTGTAGTCAACGAGTTGTCCTCCGATGATGCCTGACTCGTGAAGTCGGCGAGTGATGGCATTGTCGAGAGAAGCCTCAAACTTGTCGCCCCAACCATTGAAGCGGAAGTCAAGCACCGTTGTGTCATTCTCTTGCATTGGCGTTTCGTCAGCATTATCGGCTGTGAGAGTGATGCCTCCGTGGTCGCGTGCCCAAGTGTCATTGGTGGGACATTCGATGATGGTCACGCGGTGCATCTGTTCTGCCGAGAGCCTTTGCTCAAGAGCCAGGCGCGTCTGCGCTGGATACTGCGAAGCGATGACGAGCGATTGGAAACGTGTGATGGCAAATGCCATCTCTGTCATAGTGTCGGTAATCTCTGAGAGATAAGGAGCCCAGTCGGTGGATGCGTGTGGCCAAGTCAATTGGACAAACCTCTGGGGATGCCATTCGGATGGCAAAATGAAACTTCTTTCAGTCATAAGAAATCTAAGTGTCTGCAAATTTACCTTTTTTTTTCGGCTTGTGGAAATTTTATGTTACTTTTGCAATGTAGATAATGTAAGTCTTTTGTGAATAGACACTATGATAGAACTGAAGAATGTTTCCACGCATGAGAAGCCAGGACTGCAGACGCTTGACGACTATTCGCTGATAGTGAATAACGGCGAGCTACGTCTGCTGGGACGCGATGAGGGCGAGGCGGTGATCGATGTCATCCTCGGTTTTCATTCCGTGGCTGATGGTTTTGTGTGCTTTGATGGTATGCCTATGACCGAAAGGTCGGCATTCTTCCTGCGCAAGATGATAGCCTATGTGCCTGTGCCTGAAGGTTTTGAAAATGTCACAGACTATACCGATAAACAACTCCAGATGGTGAATGATGCGGTGAAAAGTGATGCGGATGTCGTGCTGTGCATTGACCCCACGTCGCATCAAGACGAGGAGGCTACGAAGGCGGTGATGGATGCATTGCGCGAGAAGGCTGCCAAAGGGAGTGTCGTCATAGTGGCAACGGACAAGCAGAATTAGAAGAGGAGAGACGACGATGAAAGTGAGAATATCAAAATCGATGACGCTGCCGATCATCTACGGCACGTTGGCAGCATGGTTTGTGGCAGGCGGGTTGGCATGTTTTATCCTTATGCGTTACACTTCGCAGACGGCAGTCACCATACCCGTGGCAGTCTCTGCTATGCTCTTGCTCGCGGTGCTCCCAGCATTGCGCCGTGGCGCGTGGGTGTATACCAATGCGAGGAAATATCACACTGCCGAATATCTCTATGAACTTGGCAATGGTGCGGCGATAAGCGTGGCTGTCGATGGCTATGAGAAGAAGGTGAAGAAAGCCGTGAGCGCATGGATGAAGCGAAAACTCATAAGCGTGTCGTTTGGCATTCTGCCCGTGACATTCTTTGCATTCCTGTTGGCTGGTAGCGGATGGCTATCCTCCATATTGTCAGTGGTGCTGATGGCATTGATGTGGGGCGTGGGCGTATGGCTTGGCGTGGAGGTGATGCTATTTTCTGCGCGCAAGATATGCTATGATAAGTACGGAAATATTAAGAATAATTAAAAAATACCCACGTCATACCATATTTATATACGAAAAACATTACCTTTGCAATTGCAGTAATGTGCACATAAACATCTTATAGCGTGAAAATAAGAACAGTGCTTGATGCCCTTGAAAGTTTCGCGCCTCTGCCACTACAGGAAAGCTATGATAATGCAGGCCTGCAGATTGGATTGACAGAAGCGGAAGTATCAGGGGTATTATTGTGTCTTGACGTCACCGAGGAAGTGGTGGACGAGGCAATAGGACGCGGTTGTAATCTGATCGTGTCACACCATCCGTTGATATTTCGCAAGCTGGCTCATGTCACTGACTCCACCTATGTGGAGCGTTGTGTGGTGAAAGCCATAAAGCATGACGTGGCGATAGTGTCAATGCATACCAATCTGGACTCCGCTCAAGGTGGTGTGAACTATAAGATAGCTGAGAAGATTGGCTTGGCCGACGTGGTTGGCATAGGCGATGACAAGTGCATCAACGGTGTCAAGGGTTCGTCGGGCGTGATAGGTAGCTTTGCCCAACCTATGGTGGCTCAGGACTTTATCGATATGTTGAAGCGGACATTCCATGTGCAATGCATTCAAGCAAACAAGTTGCTTTCAAAACCTATACGGAAGGTGGCAATATGCGGAGGCGCTGGCTCTTTCCTACTCGGTGATGCCATCACGGCAGGTGCCGATGCTTTCGTGACGGGCGAGATGCACTATCATGAGTATTTCGGCCACGATGAGGAGGTGCAGATAGCCGTGCTGGGACACTACCAAAGCGAGCAGTTTACTGCTGAGGTGCTACGCTCTCTGATAGAACCGCTTGGAGTGAAATGTCATATATCGGAGATAAATACTAATCCGATACTCTACCTTTGATAGGTAAGCGGTGCACGTAAATCGTGGCACCATGATGAAGAGAAGAATAAAAACAGATATAAAATAATAAAGAAAGATTATGGCTAAGAAACAAACAGAGATGACTGTTGAGGAAAAGCTCAAGACTCTTTTCCAGTTGCAGACAGCACTTTCGGCTATTGACGAGAAGCGCGCCATGCGCGGTGAACTGCCACTCGAGGTGAAAGACCTGGAGGATGAGATAGAAGGCTTCAATACTCGTAAAGAGAAGATCCAGGGCGAAATCAAGGACTATGAGTATGCCGTGGAAAAGAAGCAGGAGGACATCAAGCAGGCTGAAGATAGTCTGGAGCGCTATAAGAAGCAGCTCGATGATGTGCGCAACAACCGTGAATATGACACTCTGTCAAAGGAAATCGAATTCCAATCTCTTGAGATAGAACTCTGCAATAAGAAGATAAAGGAAGCCAAAATCAAGGTGGAGGAGAAGAAACAGGAACTGGATAAGGTTTCTACCACAATAGAGGACCGCACTCAGGATCTCATACACAAGCGCTCCGAACTGGATGAGATCATGCAGGAGACACGTGATGCTGAGGAGAGCCTGAAGGAGAAGGCTCACGAATTGGAAACAAAGATTGAGCCTCGTCTTCTCACAGCTTTCAAGCGTATCCGCAAGAGTGCACGCAATGGTCTTGGCATCGTGTATGTGCAGCGTGATGCTTGCGGTGGTTGCTTCGCAAAGATTCCACCACAGCGTCAGATAGATGTCATGATGCACAAGAAGATTATCGTGTGTGAATACTGCGGTCGTATACTCGTGGATCCAGAACTTGCAGGTGTAAAGGTGGAGCCAAAGGTAGAGGAGAAGCCAAAGCGCCAGCGTGCTACCACACGCAAGGCTGTAAAGGCAGCTGATGCTACTGAAATACCAGAAGAGGCTTAACAATAAATAAAAAAATCCCCGATTTGCTCTATAGCGAATCGGGGATTTTTTTGTGTTAGAAGATAGGTTGTCCTACGCAACCATTAGGTGCCTGCATGTGAAGTAGGGCAGTCACCGTAGGTGCTATGTCAGTCATGAATGTCTGCTTTGTGGTGGCACCATGCTGTATGCCCCAACCCATGAATACGAGTGGTATGTGTGTGTCATATGGATTCCACATGCCATGGTTGGTGCCACGAGGACCATGGGCATAGAATCCTGGTTTGGTGACTGCTGTCACGTCACCACTGCGGTCATGATTGTAACCATTTATTATGCGGTATTTCACCTCCTCAGGTATGCTCTCCGTAGCGGTCTTTTCATTGTCG
This sequence comes from Gemmiger formicilis, assembly GCA_963586965.1. GTDB lineage: Bacteria > Bacteroidota > Bacteroidia > Bacteroidales > Bacteroidaceae > Prevotella. The sequence continues at coordinate 3,274 of CAVABU010000090.1, read as the reverse complement.
CAAGCATAGAGCACGTCTTTGTCTTCCTTAAGTCTGTTGACCACGATTTCCTTTATTCTGTCAAAGTCAAGTGACTTAGACTTGATAATGCCCTTATTGAAGAATACCTGGTAATTCATCACCGTCTTGATGGTGCCGGCAGCCTCTGGATATGCCTTTGTCAGAGCCTCTTCCAGATAAGCCTTTACGACCTTTCCGTCCCAAGTACCTGCGGGTATTCTGTTGTCCTGCAGATAAGTGGAATTGTTCATAGCTCCGTGGTCAGCGCTGAGGAAGAGGAGATAGTTGCCCTTGCCAATCTTATTGTCGAGGTAATTGAGGAAGTCTTCCAGCGACTTGTCAAGGCGCAGATAAGTGTCCTCAGTCTCGATGGCGTGTGTACCCACCTGATGGCCGATGTAGTCGGGACTTGAACAGCTCACAGTCAGAAGGTCGGTCACGTCGTCTTCGCCGAGTTTTTCGCCTTCCAGAGCAGCCTTCGCCATCTCAAATGTCAGTTGGTTGCCCATAGGGGTGTTTCTTATGATGCCGTAGCCATATTTCTTGTACAGTGTTGGTAGGTCTAGTGGCAGGGTTGCCTTCACACCTTCCCTTATGCCGTCTTCGTAATTATTTTCGTCAGCTGTGCTCTGTGTGTAGGTGTCTTTAGGGTAAAGGGTGTTCCACTTCTGTGAAAGATACTCGTAAGGCAACTTTTCCTTATTAAAGTCTTCCACCCATTTCGGCAATTTGTCCATATAATAAGTGCTGGTGATGAAATTGCCCGTCTTGTCATCAAACCAGAATGCACCATCGGGATTGTGTCCCGCTGGAAGGATGGATGAACGATCCTTGAGTGCCACGCCGACGACCTTAGACTTGCCGTTAGTGGAGATCTTCATCTCGTCTCCGATAGTTGTCGTCCAGAGGTTGCGTGGCGACATCAGTCCCGCTTTGCTGTCCGTTCCCACTGGTTTTACGGTGTCGTCATCCGTGCAGTATACTTTCTTGTCGTCTTTCACGAAATTGTTTCCTGCTATGCCATGTATGGATGGTACACTACCAGTGTAGATGCATGTGTGGCCAACGGCAGTCACGGCAGGGACGTAGGGCAGGCGAGTGTTCTCGCATGAGAAACCTTCATTAAGCAGACGCTTGAATCCGCCTTCGCCATAGCGGTCTTGGTAGCGATAGAGATAATCCCATCGCATCTGGTCGATGACTATTCCGACAACAAGTCGCGGACGCTCCACCTGTGCGCTGGCAGTCCCGCATGATAGTGTGCACGCCATTAAGGCAAGTGCAAGAATTCTTTTTGTTTTCATATGTAGTATTGTTTGGTTGTCATATATCTAAGGGCAAATTTACGAAGAATGTATTTTATATGGATTGCAAAGTTATTGCGCGGAGATTAAAATGTCTATTACGCTTGCTGGCCCGACGTGATGTAAGAGTAGTCGGGGATGTCGTCAAGGAACACGTATTTGTTTTCTACTGTATTCACCTTGCAACAGTAGTGCTGCAATCCATTGCTGACCACCAGATAGTCTACTCCTAACAGTAGGTTGTAGGTGCTTATCTGCTGGAATACCTTCTCGGTGATAGTCACGCTGGGCGCTTTATATTCGATTATCATCCGCGCCTTCATGTCGCTTCCGTAAAGCACCGTGTCAGCTCTGAGGATCTTGTTGCCCATCTGTAGCTTCACTTCATTGGCGAGCAATGGGGCAGGGTATCCCTTGTGGTTGATGAGGAAATTGACGAAATGCTGCCGTACCCATTCCTCAGGCGTGAGTGCAACGTATTTCCGGCGAAGCCGGTCGAAAATAAATGGTTTTGCAGCATCGCCTTTCAGTCGTATGTCATATGTGGGAAGGTTAAGGTTGAGCATGTAAAATAAAGAGTGTTTTATTTTTTTCTTCGGTCAACTTTCTGTAACTTTGTCTCAATAAACCGATGCAAAGATACTAAAAAAGATTCTAAGCTTTGTCATCGGGTCATAACTAAATCGACATGGCAACAGCAAAAGACTCTTCCTCTTTTGAGGGCATTATGGGCAACATAAAGGCTCGGAAGTTCTCACCTATTTATATATTAATGGGAGAGGAGTCATATTTCATCGATAAGATATGTGATGCTTTGGCCGTGTCGGTGCTCCCTGAGGACGAAAGGGAATTTAATCAGTTTGTAGTTTTTGGTTCTGATGTCACGGCTGCACAGGTGGCAGACTTGGCTCGCGAACTTCCGATGATGTCGCAACATAAGGTGATAATCGTGAAGGAAGCGCAAAACATAAAGAATCTCGACGAACTGGAGAAATATCTCGATCACCCGTCTCCACAGACAGTTTTGGTCTATTGCTATAAAAACGGAACTATAGACAAGCGCAAGAAGATAATATCAAAGGCGAAATCTGTAGGTGTAGTTTTTGAAAGCGTAAAGTTGAAGGATGCGGCATTGCCCACATTTATCTCTTCATATATGAAAGCTCATGGCGTGGCAATAGACCAGCGCATCATCTCTGTCATCGCAGAGTCGATAGGTAGCAATCTTACACGACTGGCTTCCGAACTCGACAAGTTGATTCTATCACTGCCGGACAATGACAAGAGGGTCACTCCTGAACTGGTGGAGAAGGTTATAGGAGTGAGCAAGGAGTATAATCCATTTGAACTCAAAAATGCGCTCCTCTCACGTGACTTATCCAAGGCTTATGGTATCATCAATTATTTTGACAAAAATCCAAAGTCGGGTGGGGCGTTCGTCTTGGTGCCTTCCTTGTTTAGTTTCTTCCAGAATCTCATGCTTGTGTGGTATGCTCCTAATAGAAACAATGCTACTGCCGTGGCACAATACATGGGCTTCAAGACGGAGTGGCAGGTTAGAGATTACATCACTGGCATGAGGGTCTTCTCAGCTCGGAAGACAATGCAGATAATCTCCAAGCTATGTGAAATGGACGAAAAAAACAAGGGTTTGAACTCCTCAAACACTCTTCCTGGCGACCTGATGAAGGAATTAATCTTCTTTATACTGCACTAAAAACGGCGTTTTAGTGCAGTTTTTTGTCTATTTCATCAGTTCTCAAATACGCCTGTTTTTGCCCTTCAAGCCCGATAAATACTTGCTTCTCCGTAAATCCTAATCGCATTTTTAGCCACCTTTTTATAGCCGTCAATCCGCTTGCTCGTAAAAGCGTCCAAAATTATAATTAGCCTCTTTTGAAGGTGCTAGCGATTTTATGTTTACTTCTATTAACTTTACATAATCGCAACATCGCGGTATACATATATAA
>CAVABU010000089.1:0-10338 GCA_963586965.1 Gemmiger formicilis | reverse complement strand
CTGATGTGGGCATAGCGATGGGCGCACTTGGCAGTGATGCTGCCATAGAGGCAGCCGACGTGGTGCTGATGGATGACAAACCATCAAAGATAGCCGAAGCCATACGCATATCACGTCGTACGATAGGCATCGCCATGCAGAATGCCGTCTTCGCCATCAGTCTCAAGGTTATCATCCTAGTGCTCGTGGCAGCAGGACTGCTCGGCAGTTATGCCATGTCCGTGGCAGTATTCGGAGATGTAGGCATCATGGTGCTGGCAGTGCTCAATGCCATGAGAGCGTTTAAGCGTTAATTATATTACTTGCCCAGAGTGTGGTACGGCGAGGGCGCCGTACCTCCTAATATTGCAGCGGGGACGCTGCCACTACTATACGAAATGAGGGCGTGTCATATTTCAGACACGCCCTCATTTTGTATATACTATCTATAAAAGATTATTTTCTTGCGCGACTTGCACTTGCTGCGCTATAGGTAGCAACGTAAGCCTTCTTAGAAGAAGTCTCAGATGTACCGTTCCAGGTCATCACCTTACCGCAAATCACCACCTCGTCGCCTTCGCTTATCTGAGCATCGCCCTCAACCCATGGTTGGTTGTCGAGCCAGTAAGCACTGTACACTTCAAAGTCATGTGCAGTGTCAGTTGTCTTCTTACCATCCTCAGAGCCATTGAATGTACCGTCATCAGAAATCCAGAATGTAGCAGTGCCGTATTTTCCGCTGTAAGAGTAGAGCACCTTAGACACCTTACCCTTGATATAGACGTCAGCGGCAGACTCTGTATTGGCATCAAGACTATTGCAGTAATTGATAGCCTCTGACACAGAGAATGGGAGTTCCTTAGTACCAGCAAGACCATCCTGCACGATTGTCACCTCAGCAATATAGAATTTCACGCCGTCAGTAGAAGTGATAGTAATGTCAGCACTACGTGCAGCACCAGTATTGGCAGCAGCCTTAAGCATGAATGATGAAGCAGATGTGCCTCCGAAGGCTATAGAAAGCCAGTCCTGTGCATCCTCTGGGATTTCGATTTCTATAGGATGATTAGTCTTAGATGTGTAATCCACCTTAGCATAACCACCAGCTGAAGGAATGGAAGATGCATCCTCTGAGTTGATATCGAAGTAAGAGAGATCATCTACTGTGAGCAATGACTTGTCAACATTTATGAGGGTAGCGTCCTTAAACTCTACTACGCCTGAGTATACGACTTTAGAACCCTGGATAATCACCTGGTCACCCACGTTGATGCCCCATGAGTCCCAACCGCCAGCATCCATAGGATATCTACCAGCGCTATCAAAGAGACCGTATATGTAAAGGTCAGTATCGCTTGTACCATCATTTACATAGATGTTGCCATAATCGGTATTGGAGATCTTGGTCACTGTGGCAGTAATAAGATAAGACTTACCCTCTGGACCGTCCATCACCTCTGAGATGCTTGCTTCATGCACGTCCTGGAGACCCTGATAAACATAGAGGAGTTGTGTCTTGCCACAGCATGACACTATCAAAGTGGTATTACGACCATCAAGCACCTCGTCTGCAGAGAATGTCACCTCTGTGGCACCAGCATGGCCTACAGTATCAGGTGATATATGGAGCCACTCAGGGATTTTGCCACCATCCTCTTTGGAGATGGTCCAGTCACCCTTGGCAGTAAGGGTGATAGCCTTCTGACCGCCATCTGTAGGAATTGCTATGTATGAAGTAGACACCTGCACCTCATCAAGCAATGTCATATTGTTTTCATCTGCGCAACCCACCAAAGCGAGTATGACAGCGATGAAAGACGGGATAAAATATTTTAGTTTCATATCTTGTCTTGACTTTTATTAGTTGAATATATACTTGATACCGATAGACGCATACCAGCACTGTCCGATAGCGTGGTAAGGCACGAAGGTCTTTGTGCTGCCACTGATAGCAGCAGGTGTAGAGAATACTGCATAACCGTCAGCATCTGTACCCTCATACTTCAAGATGCGAGCCTCAGAACCAATATTTGGGTTGAGGTATTTCTGCACGCCCCAACTTGAATTGAAGAGGTTGAGCACATTCTTGATGTCAAGGCTGAGCTGCAGTGTGTGCTTTGTCTTGGCAACGTTAAGTTTGAAGTCATGCTTGTAACCGAAGTCGATGCGGTGGAGCCATGGAGCGAATACGCTATAAGGTTCAGAGTATTCACCCTGATGTTTCTTCAGATAGCTATTGCTATGTACATAGTCCATGAAGCGTGTACGGTCATCCTCTGTGAGGAAGCGGAACTCATTCTTTGCCACCTGGTCATCGGTTGGGATGTAGACAGCGTCATAGTTGTAGCCATCGCCATTCATATCGTTTGTGGTCATGAATGAGTAGTCATAGCCATATCCACCCTTGCGACCTTCATAGATGAAACTATAGTGGTTGCCACTCTTGTCGTGCAGTGTAGCAGAAGCTACGACACGGTCTGGAGTCACATACTGTGAGTTGTGCAGACGGATGTTGTTAGGTCCTTCGTATGTTGGCACATAGGTGAAGGCAGACTCGGCATCCGAACCAGGCATACCAGTGATTTCCTTGCTCACAGTGTGAGTGTAGGCTGCCATGAGGCTAATCCACTCTGCTGGCTGAGCATTGACAGTCACGTTGGCTGACCAACCATAACCCTTGCTTGTATTCTCGAGCACGAATGCCTTGTCATTAGTGCGGAATCCTGAAGGATAGATGGGACGATTGTCAGCACCATTGAAGCGTACGAAACCACCTACTGAAGGGATACTCCAGTCAGAGATGCACACACCATTGATGGTCTTATTGAAGATACCTTCCACAGTCACGCTCAATGGGAATGACACTGGCACTACATAGTCGATAGCCAAAGAGGTCTTCCATACCTGTGGCATCTTGAAGCTATTGTCCACTGCATTGATAGCACTTGGCTTCACTCCGACTGCTGGGTCGATGGTAGAAGCATAGCCCATAGAGATGAGTTTGTCATAGAGTGCCTTGGTGGTGACGTTGCCATTGGCATCGGTCACAAGACCGCCAGAGAACTCACCTGCCAGGATATCATTGATAGAGCTATAACCCTTAGAGGTAGCGTATGCCTTGACAGCGTCAGGGAGATTATTAAACTTCACTGAAGGGCCAATCTGCACCTTGTTTTGCACAGTACCTGAGTTGGTAGGCATATTGGTAAAGAATACAAGTGGCAGACGACCAGAGAAGAGACCTGTACCACCACGCACCTTGAAACTCTTGTCGCCAAATACGTCATAGGTAAAACCGATACGTGGAGAGAGCGTCAACTTAGAAGATGGCCATTTGCCTGTGTCGATGTGACGACCGCTATAGTCGATATCAGAAATCATCTTGTTGGTCACAAGATTGCTATTGTCAAAGAAGATACCATCAATACGCAGACCGTAGGTGAGCTTAAACTTATTGTTGATAGCCCACTCGTCCTGACCATAGACACCTGCTCTATTAAACTGCACGCGAGCGGTAGGATTCAGCTCGCCATCATAACCGTAGGTGAGGTTGACAATCTCAGGAGCAGCGCCAGTGAGGAAGTCATTGAGGCTTGAGTAGCGATAGTAACCAGTACCATTACGCATATAAGAGTTGTCTGCCATCTGATGCTCGAAGAAGAGACCAGCAGTAATCTTGTGTGCGCCTGCATAGTAGGTCACGTCATCCTTGATATTCCAAATGGTGTTGTGCACAGCATTGTTGTATGTGAAGAGTTCCTCACCGAGAGCGATATAGTTCTGATTGTCCTCGAGGATATCGATGAATGGGAACTCGCTTGACTTAGTGTCTCGCGTATCGTCAAGTTTAGAGAATGTAGCCAAGAACTGATTAGAGAGATTATCAGAAAGGCGACTATTCAAGTCGAATGAGAAAGAGTGCACCTTATTCTTCACAGCATACATAGAGTTAGCATATGACATGGAGTACTGTGATGTGCGGTAGCCCGACATACGTGTACCACCGTCCATAGAGGTGCCGTTAGGAGCATTCCAAGCATTGTTGAGCGTATAGTTGTAACGCAATGCGAGGTGATGCATATTGGTGATATTCCAGTCCAAGCGCGCGAGCAACTTGTAGTTGTTCTCGTCTGCAGGGAAACTACTGTAAGAGCCAGTGTCATAACCATACTTCTGCTTCACATAGTCAGACACCTTCTGCAGGTCTTCTACTGTGGTGCGTGAGATATAGTTGTCAGCATCAGCATTACCATCCTCTGAAGCACGCCAGCGGTTGGCGACTGTAGGAGTCTTAGACATCTCACCATTGACGAAGAAGAAGAGTTTGTCCTTGAGGATTGGACCACCGAGAGTAAAACCATAGGTAGTGCTACGGTCTTTCTCGCGTGCACCAGATATCTGGTCGCCATTGACTGCGTCACCACGGAGGTTCTCATTCTTGTGATATACGTAAGCGCTACCCTTATAGGTGTTGGTACCAGACTTAGTGATAGCATTGACACCACCACCGATGAAGTTGGTCTGACGCACATCAAATGGAGATATCACGACTTGCATTTCCTCAATTGCATCGATGGAGATAGGGTTACCGCCACCAGGCAGGTTGGAGTTAAGACCGAAGTTGTTGTTGAAGTTTGCACCATCAACAGTGAAGTTTGCCGTACGACCATCCGAACCAGCGAAGAACATGCCGTTGCCACCATAAGGTGAAAGGCGTGTGAGATCGGTGATGCTACGTGAGACGGTAGGCATATTGGCAATCATCTGATTGTTGATGTTAGTCGATGCACCAGTCTTCTCAGTAGTAAACTTGGTAGCCTTTGCGCTGACCACCACCTCACCAAGTTGCTGGGCATCCTCAGAGAGAGAGGTGTTCAGATTGTAAGTCTCGGCAAGCTGGAGGTTGATGCCTTCCACAACCTTCGTCTCATAACCGATGTAAGAAATCTGCACTTTGTAAGGACCTCCGACACGCATACCGTTGATGGAGAAGATTCCCTTGGCATTTGTCACTGCTTGGTAGCGAGTACCTGAGGGAGTGTGCACAGCCTCAATAGTCGCACCAATCACGTCCTCACCGTCAGCCACGACCTTACCGGTCATACTTGAGGTGGTTACCTGCGCCATTGCTGATGATACGAGAAATACCATCATCGCAACAAGCAAATGCATTTTTTTCTGCATAACTCTGTTAGAATGATTTAATTAAATAACAATTAAGGACTTACGTCCAAATTAATAAGTGTCTATATATGAAATCGTCTTTTTACCTATGCAAAGTTAGTCAATAACTCGCGTATAATTGTTACAAAAATATTAATTTGATAAATTATTGTTATCAATATTGACCTATATCCTCACTTCGCCCATTTAGGAGGTACGGTGCCCTCGCCGTACCAAGCGCTGGGTAGCGTTACTCTTCATCTGATTCTTTCCCTGAGATGGTACGGCGAGGGCGCCGTACCTCCTATGAATATGCACAAGCGCAATTATAAGAAAAAGCCCCGACAAACCCATAGAGGGCAGTCGGGGCTTACGCATTATTTCTTTATCGCAGTCTTCACAAAGTCTAAGAACAGCGGATGTGGCTTGAGTACCGTAGACTGGTATTCGGGATGAAATTGTGTGCCGATATACCACTTCAACTCTGGTATCTCTACTATCTCCACGAGGTCGCTCTCTGGATTGCGTCCTACGCACTGCATGCCATTCTTCTCATATTCAGCGATGTAGGCATTATTAAACTCATAGCGGTGACGATGACGCTCTTCGATGCACTTCTCCTTATAAATATTATAGGTGTGTGAACCTTCTCTAAGCACACAACCGTAGGCGCCGAGACGCATCGTACCTCCCATGTTGGAGATATTCTTCTGATCCTCCATGATGTCGATGACATTGTGTGGAGTCTTGGCATCCATCTCGCGTGAGTTAGCATCCTTATAGCCGAGCACGTTGCGGGCAAACTCTATCACCATCATCTGCATACCGAGACAGATGCCAAAGGTTGGGATGTTGTGCTCACGTGTGTAGTGTGCAGCCACAATCTTACCCTCTATGCCACGCTGACCAAATCCTGGGCAGATGACGATACCATCTTGACCTGCAAGTTTCTCAGCCACGTTGGCCTCAGTGATATCCTCCGAATTGATAAATGTCATCACTGTCTTTCGGTCATTGTAGACGCCTGCATGAAGCAGTGACTCACGTATAGATTTATAAGCATCCTGCAGGTCGTATTTACCCACAAGACCTATCTTCACCTCTTCCTTAGCATTGCGGCGACGCTCGAGATAGCTACGCCATGGGCCAAGGGCCGGAGTCTCGCCCACTGGGATATTCATCTTGCGCAGTATGGCAGCGTCAAGTCCCTGCTGCTGCATGCTTACTGGTACCTCATAGATACTTGGCATATCTTCGCTCTGCACCACGCACTCCAAGTCTACATTACAGAATGAAGCCACCTTAGAGCGTACGCCATCAGACAGATGTTGCTCTGTACGAAGAACAAGGATATCTGGCTGAATACCCACTGACTGCAGTTCCTTCACGGAATGCTGAGTAGGCTTAGTCTTAAGCTCGCCTGCAGCCTTTAGGTAAGGCACATAGGTGAGATGCACATTGATGGCATCATGACCAAGTTCCCAGCGCAACTGGCGTATAGCCTCAAGGAATGGAGCACTCTCTATATCGCCGATGGTACCACCAATCTCAGTGATTACAAAATCGAAATCACCCTTCTGACCGAGATACTTTATGCTACGCTTAATTTCGTCAGTGATATGAGGCACCACCTGGATAGTTTTGCCGAGATAGTCGCCACGGCGCTCCTTGTCGATGACCGACTTATAGATACGGCCTGTCGTCATAGAGTTAGCTTTGGTGGTGCGGATACCAGTAAAGCGCTCGTAGTGACCGAGGTCAAGGTCGGTCTCCATACCGTCTACCGTGACATAGCACTCGCCATGTTCGTAGGGATTGAGAGTTCCTGGGTCAATGTTGATGTAGGGGTCAAACTTCTGGATGGTAATGCTGTAGCCTCTGGCTTGCAGCAACTTGCCGATAGAAGCGGAAATAATACCCTTACCAAGAGAACTCACCACTCCTCCCGTCACGAAGATGTACTTTGTCTGTGCCATGATTGTTTCGTATTCCAATTCGATTACGCTGTGCAAAGTTACGGATTTTTATCCTAACAAATGCAAATTGCCTCATATTTCTTTTCCTCGCCATTAGCATAGTAGGTAAAAACAAAAAAGACTGCACCATTTCACAATGGCACAGCCCACAAACTTAAACAACCAATAAAAGAATTAGATCTTCATTGATATTTTGTTATTCTGCCGCACCTTAAGTGATGCGGCAGAATCTATTATTCCGATTAGCGGAGGAAGAGCATCTCACGATACTTAGGCAGAGTCCAGAGTTCGTCAGAAACGACAAGCTCCAACTTATCAATCTCATAGCGGATCTCCTCCATGAGGTCAGCCACGGTGTCGTGATAAGCGATAGCCTTCTCGTGCTCGCTCTCTATCTTGTTAGCCACCTTGCGTGCATTGACAAGTTTCTCCACTCCAGTCTCTATCTTCTCGATGCGCTCAGCGATCTCCTTGATGATCTTGATGTTACGTGTAGAAAGGCGCTCACCCTCCTTGTCGCCAAAGATCTTCTTGATGTGATCCACATTGTTTGCCAACTGGCTCTGATAGTGAGTAGCCACAGGGATGATATGGTTCATTGAGAGGTCACCCATTACACGAGCCTCGATCTGTATCTTCTTGGTGTAGGTCTCCCACTTCACCTCATTACGTGCCTCGAGCTCATTCTTCTTCATGACGTTCATATCCTCAAACATCTTCACTGAAGCATCGTCGAGATAACGCTCGAAGATCTTCGGACAACTCTTCTCGCAGTCAAGACCACGCTTTTGTGCCTCTTCTACCCATTCATCAGAGTAGCCATTGCCATCGAAACGTACTGGTTTGCAAGTCTTGATATCCTCACGCACCACCTCTACGATAGCAGATGTGAGGTCTTCACCCTTCTCTACTAGAGCGTCCACACGCTTCTTGAATTCTGTGAGAGCCTCAGCCACAGCGGTATTAAGCACGATCATGGCAGATGCGCAGTTAGCCTCAGAACCTACAGCACGGAACTCGAAACGGTTGCCAGTGAATGCGAATGGCGATGTACGGTTGCGGTCTGTATTGTCGATGAGGAGTTCAGGTATCTCTGGAATATCGAGCTTCATGCCTTGCTTGCCAGCCACAGCGAAGAGTTCGTCCTTGTCAGCCTTCTCGATATGGTCGAGGAGTTCGGTGAGCTGCTTGCCGAGGAATGAAGAGATGATTGCTGGAGGTGCCTCATTAGCGCCGAGACGATGAGCATTGGTAGCGCTCATGATGCTGGCCTTAAGCAGACCATCATGCTTGTAAACACCCATGAGAGTCTCTACGATAAACACTACGAAGCGCAGGTTGTCGGTAGGAGTCTTACCAGGAGCGTGGAGCAAGATACCTGTGTCAGTAGCGAGGCTCCAGTTGTTGTGCTTACCCGAACCATTGATGCCTGCGAATGGTTTCTCATGCAAGAGGGCGCGGAAGCCATGATGGCGAGCCACCTTCTTCATCAAACTCATGATGAGCATGTTGTGGTCTACAGCGAGATTGGTCTCCTCAAAGATAGGAGCTACCTCAAACTGGTTAGGAGCCACCTCATTGTGACGAGTCTTGCAAGGGATACCGAGCTCGAGAGCCTGTATCTCGAAGTCCTTCATGAAAGCCTGCACGCGCTCAGGGATAGCACCGAAATAGTGGTCGTCCATCTGCTGGTTCTTAGCAGAGTCGTGGCCCATCAGTGTGCGACCTGTCAGCATGAGGTCAGGACGTGCATTATAGAGAGCCTCATCGACGAGGAAGTATTCCTGTTCCCAACCGAGGTTGGAAATCACCTTCTTTACATCAGGATTGAAATAGCGACATACGTCAGTGGCAGCCACATTTACTGCGTGCAGTGCACGGAGCAGAGGAGCCTTGTAGTCAAGAGCCTCACCTGTGTAAGAGATAAAGATAGTAGGGATACAGAGTGTGTCGTCGATGATGAATACAGGAGATGTAGGATCCCATGCAGAGTAACCGCGTGCCTCAAATGTAGAACGGATACCGCCTGAAGGGAATGACGATGCGTCAGGCTCCTGCTGTACGAGCAACTTACCTGAGAATTCCTCTATCATACCACCCTTGCCATCATGCTCGATAAAGCTATCGTGCTTTTCAGCGGTGCCCTCTGTCAGAGGTTGAAACCAGTGAGTGTAGTGGGTCACACCATTCTCGTCAGCCCACTGCTTGATGCCCTTAGCCACGGCATCAGCGATGCTGCGGTCAAGACGTGCACCATTGTCGATGACATCGATGAGTTTTTCATAGACATTGGCAGGAAGATACTTGTACATCTTCTGTCGGTTGAAAACCTTCTTGCCATAGAATTCGCTTGGGCGCTCTGCTGGAGTAGCCACCTCTACAGGCTTTCTGCGTGAAGCCTCAGATACTGCGTCAAATCTTAAGTTACTCATAATTTTATTAGTTGTGCGTGTCTTTGTAATACCACGCTTTTTATTGGTTTGTTCCTTGAATTAATCTCTTTATTGTTGTTTGCCGAGCCATTTCTCTATGCGATCCATAGCCTCGATGCAGTCTTCATGCTCGCCAAAGGCGGTGAGACGGATGAATCCTTCGCCCGAAGGACCAAATCCTACGCCTGGTGTGCAGACTACGCTTGCTCCATAGAGCATCTCCTCGAAGAATTTCCAACTTGGAGTGTCGTTTGGTGTCTTCACCCATAGATAAGGTGCGTTGACTCCACCATAGACTTTCAGTCCAAGGGCTGCCAAGCGCTCGCGCATAAAGCGAGCATTCTCCATATAGTAGTCGATGACTTCTCTCACCTGCTTCTTGCCTTCGGGGGTGTAGATGGCTTCGGCAGCACGCTGTGAGATGTAACTGGTGCCATTAAACTTGGTGCTTTGTCGACGATCCCATATCTGATTGAGATTAGCCACAGTGCCATCGAGTGCCACAGCAGTGAGTTCCTTAGGCACTACGGTGTAACCACAACGCACTCCGGTGAAACCTGCTGTCTTGGAATAGCTATGGAATTCGATAGCCACCTTGCGAGCACCACGTATCTCATATATCGAGTGTGGTATTTCAGGGTCAGAGATATATGCCTCATAAGCAGCATCATAGAGGATGATGCTTTCATTCTTTATGGCAAAGTTGACCCACTTGCGGAGTTCGTCCTTTGTAATAACCGTACCCGTAGGGTTATTGGGATAACAAAGGTAAATCATATCCACGCGGT
>CAVABU010000088.1:451-10722 GCA_963586965.1 Gemmiger formicilis | reverse complement strand
TTTCACTTGCGCTTGCGCCAAAGGGTGCTTATTTCCTCGAGGGTCTTGCCCTTGGTCTCGGGCACAAGTTTCCACACGAAGAGGGCAGCGATGACGCAGATGGTGCCATAGAGGCCGTAGGTAAACCAGTGGCCGAAGTGGTCGCCTTGCTGGATGTGCATATTAAACATCGGCACGAAGGTGCTGCTCACGATGAAATTGAATATCCACTGAAATGCCACTGCTATGGCAACGGCTGCACCACGGATGGTATTGGGGAATATCTCTGCGATGTATACCCAGCAGATAGGTCCCCACGAGAACATGAATGATGCGCTATAGACCATGATGGATAGCATCGTCACCATGCTGAGTGAGGCATTGCCGAAGGTCAGCGCCACGCCGAAGGCTCCGATTGCCATGCCTATGCTTCCACTGATGAGTAGCGGTTTGCGACCAAACTTCTCCACGGTGAACACTGCCACGAGGGTAAACAGTATGTTTACCACACCCATGACCACCGTCTGCACCATCGGATTGTCCATGCCCATGTCACCGAAGATGCGCGGAGCATAGTAGAGCACAGCATTGATGCCTATCGCCTGCTGGAATACGCTCAGCATGATACCGATGAAGATGCACATGTATCCATAGGAGAAGAGACGCTCGGTCTTCGTTTCCACAGTATTTTTGATGTCTTCGAGTATGCGGTGAGCCTTGATGTCGCCATTGATGCGGGCAAGGATGCTGAGCGCCGTCTTCTCTTTGCCCACAAGCACAAGATAGCGCGGTGTCTCTGGCACGAAGCATATCAGGATGGTAAACAGTCCTGCGGGCACCATCTCACTGCCAAACATATAGCGCCAGCCAGTGGTCACCGTCCAAGGGTCGCTGCTGGCAGCCACCTTAGAGAATCCCTCGCCTATCTGCTCTATGATAGGATTGGTGTGATCACCGAGGATGAGGAAGTTGACGAAGTAGACCACAAGTTGGCCGAAGATGATGGCAAACTGATTCCAACTCACGAGCATACCTCTTATCTCGCTCGGTGCCACCTCACCAATATACATCGGGCAGATGGCAGACGCCATGCCCACGCCTATACCACCAAGGATGCGGTAGAAATTGAATACCACGAGCAGTGTCCATGAGGGTTGTCCCTCGGGCAACACATAACTCTCAGGACACATCGACCCCCATGCCGAGATGAAGAAGCACACGCCAGCAAAGACAAGTGAGCGCTTGCGACCAAGACGACTGGCGAAGAATCCAGACAGGGCACTACCGAGCACACAACCGATGAGTGCCGAACTCGAGGTGAAACCGTGCATGAAGTCAGTATACTGAAAGTCGCTTGCGCCGAGGAAGAAAGCCTGCAGTCCCTTCTCCGCTCCCGATATCACGGCTGTGTCATAACCGAAGAGCAAACCTCCGAGCACAGCCACCAACACGATGGAGAAGAGATAGGACTTGCTGCCACTATCATTATTTGTTTGCATAATTGTTAGGTTTTTAGTTAGAAAAGAAAGCAGGGACATGCCACTGGGCACACAGTAGCAAGACAAATAAAAAGTCTGCGCCACGTCAGCCCGGAGCATGTCCCTGCACGTAGTTTTTTTTATTTAGCGTAGAGAGCTACGATAGTCTCGTATTTCTCCTGCTTACCGCTTGTCTGCTTTGGTTCGCCATTCTTCTTAGCGTAGTCTACCAACTGCTCGAGAGAGAGTTCGCCATTCTCAAACTTCTTGCCCTCGCCACTGTCGAAGCTTGCGTAGCGCTGCTTAAACATTTCTGGCAGTTCGCTTTCGGTGAGTATAGCCGCAGCATTCTCCAATGCACGAGCCATAGCATCCATGCCAGAGATGTGAGCGATGAAGATATCCTCAGGGTCGGTGCTGTTACGACGCAGTTTGGCATCAAAGTTAGAACCGCCATTACCAAGACCTCCATTGCGGATAATCTGCATCATAGCCTGAGTGAGCTCGAAGTTGTCGATAGGGAACTGGTCTGTATCCCATCCATTCTGTGCGTCACCGCGGTTGGCATCGATGCTACCCAGCATGCCATTGTCGACAGCCACAGCCAACTCATGCTCGAAGGTGTGACCTGCCAAAGTGGCGTGGTTAACCTCGATATTCACCTTGAAATCCTTCTCGAGACCATGAGCACGGAGGAAGCCTACGACAGTCTCCACATCCACGTCATACTGATGCTTTGTAGGTTCCATAGGTTTCGGTTCGATGAGGAATGTGCCAGTGAATCCCTTAGAGCGAGCATAGTCACGTGCCATGGTGAGCATCTGTGCGAGATGCTCCTTCTCACGCTTTTGGTCAGTATTGAGCAGTGACATGTAGCCCTCACGGCCACCCCAGAACACGTAGTTGGTACCACCGAGCTTTATCGTAGCGTCGATAGCATTCTTGATCTGCACGGCAGCGCGAGCCACCACGTCAAAGTCAGGATTGGTGGCAGCACCATTCATGTAGCGCTTGTGACCAAACACATTGGCTGTGCCCCACAGCAACTTGATGTCTGTGCCCTTCATCTTCTCGAGAGCGTAGTCGGTGATAGCCTTCATGTTAGCCTCATACTCGTCGATATCGTCAGATGGATCCACGAGGTCTACATCATGGAAGCAGAAATACTCTATGCCCAACTTCTGCATTATCTCAAATCCGGCATCCATCTTGTCTTTGGCACGCTGCAGAGCAGAGTCAGCCTTGTCCCACTCATAGGTGCGGGTGTTGCCACCAAACTGGTCGCCTGATGCCTGTCCCAGAGTGTGCCACCATGCCATGGCGAACTTGAGCCAGTCCTTCATCTTCTTGCCCATCACCACCTTTTCAGGCTGATAGTAATGAAATGCCATAACGTTTTTGCTCTCTGGTCCCTCGAAAGGAATCTTGTCGATTTGTGGAAAATAGATCTTTGCCATAGTTGTTTTATTGTTTTTGTTATTGTTTATTATTTGTGTAATATTTGTTTCCATCTTTCATATGCTTCGGCATATTGCGCTGCCTTGTCGGCCTCTGGCTCTATGACCATGAGTTTCTTGAGCGAGGCGAAGGCTTCGGTGTTGTCACGATAGATGCCACATCCCATACCTGCGCCCTTGGCTGCACCCACACTGCCGTCAGTCTCATAGAGTCCGATAGTGGCACCACTGGTGTTGGCCAGAGTCTGGCGGAAGAGCGGACTGAGATACATATTAGCACGTCCGGCATGGATGTCGGTAATCTCCATACCCATACCGCGCATCACCTCCATGCCATAGCAGAAGCTGAAGACGATGCCCTCCTGTGCCGCACGTACGATGTGTGAGCGGTCATGCTTATTGAAGTTGAGTCCATGGATAGAGCAACCCACCTCACGATTTTCGAGCACACGCTCAGCACCATTACCAAAAGGAATGATGGTCACGCCATCGCTTCCAACTGGAGCCTGTGCGGCAAGGTCATTCATCTCAGGATAAGAGAGGTCAGGAGTGATGTTGCGGTGCACCCACGAGTTGAGGCAACCCGTGCCATTGATGCAGAGCAACACACCAAGGCGTGTCAAGTCCTTGCTATAGTTGACATGAGCGAAAGTGCCCACACGACTCTTCGGGTCATATGCCACCTTGTCAAGCACGCCATAGACCACACCTGACGTGCCAGCAGTGGATGCTATCTCACCAGGATTGAATACGTTGAGTGACAAGGCATTGTTGGGTTGATCACCTGCACGATAGGATATCGGAGTGCCCTCACACAGTCCAGTCTCCATAGCGGCAGACTTGCTTACGCGACACTGTATACCGAAGGTTGGCACCGTGTCGGCAATCATTTCGGCAGGTATGCCCATGGCATCAAGGAGCGGACGTGAGATGTCAGACTCTTTGAAGTCCCAAAAGATGCCTTCCGAGAGTCCGCCGATGGTGGTGTTCACCTCACCACTCAGTTTGAGAGCGAGATAGTCGCCAGGCAACATTATCTTATATATACGTTGGAATATTTCGGGTTCGTTGTCACGCACCCAAGCGAGTTTTGCTGCGGTAAAATTACCTGGAGAGTTGAGTAGATGACTCAAGCAATAGTCAGCGCCAAGATGAGCGAAGGCTTTGTCGCCATAGGGCACGGCGCGCGAGTCGCACCATATGATACTGTCACGCAGTGGACGCAAGTCTTTGTCCACGCACACCAGTCCGTGCATCTGATAAGAGATGCCGATGCCACGGATGTCACTGCCCTTGCATCCAGCGACCGTCATCACCTTGGCAAGAGCCTGCTTGGCATCAGTCCACCACATCTCGGGTGACTGCTCAGCCCACCCTGTTTTCACTGACTTTATGGGAGCCTCGCTCTCAGGATAGAAAGCAGATGCCACACACTGACCACTATCGATATCTACGAGAGAAGCCTTCACGCTACTGCTGCCCACATCCAGTCCGAGCAGATATTGTCTACATTTCATTATTGGTTATCAGTTTTTAGTTATCACCGCATGAGATGTCAATCTCATGCTGGGATGTTCATTATTTTAGTCATTAGCAAAGGTATAAATTATTTCCGTTGGCAGACAATATTTTCACAATATTATAGCGCTATTTAACGGACTATACATATTTAGGCAACACATTGTACACTTCACACACTATATGAATTTCCTAAGAGCCTGATAAATAACATGATTGTTTCCATAGTAAAAGCATGCAAGTTACTAAGAATATTATTAACTTTGTCAAAACATATTTTTCCGCCGCGTATGCACGCGGAGAAGCAACACATTTCTATCTATGAAGCAAAGCATTTTTACACGCCTATGGCTACGCCACATTCTTAAGCCACTATTACTGACGATTCTCATGCTGATGCCCAGTGCGGGATGGGGAGAGAGTGACACATTTGAGTTTGATGGACTGACCGTCACTACCGATGGTGTGGAGGGCACTGACTACCTTAAGGAGGACAGAACTTTTCGTATCCTGTCCGACAAGGACTTCACCTTTTCTGCCAAATCGACCGTTGTGAGAATTGTGGTGGACGAGGGTTTGCAAAATGCCCACTTCACTCTCGATGGCTACAACTGCGACCGTGGAACTGAACGAATTGGCGGTCCAGTCATCTTCGAGAAGAATTCTTCTGCAAGAATCACATTGGCGGAGGGTACGACAAACATTTTGACGGGTAGCCTTGAGACGGAGACGATGCTGATAGGCGACGGAGTCTCAGTGACCATTGATGGCACGGGTAGTCTAACTGTCAACTCGAGCCGTGCTGGAAGTGCTGGTCATGGTGCGCCAATACAACTCAACAAGACTGCCACGCTGACCATAAATAGCGGAACGGTAACGGCAATCTCCACTAATAGCAACAAGGGCGAAGGTGCTGCTATCGGATGTCCGCAGTATGGGCAAGATACAGGTTGTGGCACGCTGATTATCAATGGAGGTGATGTATATCTCACCTCTGGTGGAAGGGCGGCAGCCTTTGGCGGTGGCTCCAATTGTCCTTACACCAAAGAATACAACGGCTCCGATGGTGGCACTCTCATCGTCAATGGTGGTACACTCACTGCCAGAGGCAGAATTGGAGGTGGCGGTGCATACAACAGTAGCTACTACACTGGCATCGGTGGCGCTGGTGGCAATATCACCATCAATGGTGGTGTGGTGACGAGCACCATGGACCTCGGATCTGCAACCGACGCCACGTCATACGGAAGCATAAGACTTGCTGGCGGATCGCTCACCACGCCATCCATATCTATGACTGATGGCAAGGTTTCCTTTACGCAGTCCATTACTCTGATAGATAATTTCACCGCCTCACAGTCTGTTTCGATTGCCGACAGTGTGACGGTAAGCCTTGACGGAGGCGCAAACTTTAATGTAAACAAGAAAACGTTTACTCTTGGCGAAAGTGCTTCCGTCACTTACCTTAACGCTCCGAAACTCAATAGTGACAATTACTATGAAATCTACACTGTGGCTCAGATGAGATGGTTTCGTGACTTGGTGAACGACAATCTCATCGGAACGGAGAAGAACATAAATGCCAATGGCAAGTTGATGGCTGACATCGATTTGAAAAACGAATCGTGGACGCCAATAGGAATGCCCTATCAGGGAAAATTTGATGGCAACTACCACACGATAAGTAATCTGTATGTCAATGCCTATAAAGGCAGCCGTGGATTATTCGGAGCAACATTTGGATATGAAGCCGTAAACAACCTCGGCATTATCAATGCCAAGGTTGTCAATTGCGAATACGCCGGTGTTTTCGTCGGCAGATCATTCATGTCCACATTATGGAATTGTTGGTCTGCAGGTGATTTGGAATTGTCGGCAACTAAAGGTTACACTTCAGGTATTGCCAACACTGAGGATAAAGGCTCACTAACGAATTGCCACACCACATACTCTATACTTACTGCAAATTCACATGGTGAGGACCCAACAATAACAAACTGCACGGATAACATGCGTTCCGATGCTTACAAGACAGGAGAATTAGCATACATACTTAACACCAACAAGGTGAGTAGCGAGGCTCGCAAATGGGGACAGATCATCGGAACGGATGAACATCCTGTGGCGCTGGTAGACGGGGTCAATAACGTGTATCAGTATGGAAAGGTGCAGGATGCGACAACCCTAACGCTCGGAACGACCGAAACGACCAACCGCATGACCACGCTCTGCTTCCCACACGACGTGACTCTACCGGAAAAGGTGATGGCATTCACGGTGACAGGTATGGACGGTAAAAATATCACGATGAGCAAGCTCGATGCAAGTGTGGTGCCAGCATGTACGCCTGTTATACTGCTCAATACAGGAACGACGGAAGCTACAGTCTCACTGCCAGCCACCAATGGCATCTTCACAAACTCAGCGACGACTGGAACTATCATATCGCAGACAGGAAACTTACTGATGGGCACATGCGACGACTTGACATCACTGACTGCAACACAGTATGGCCTCGAAAACTCGTCATTCGCCCATACTACGACACTTCCCACTGCATATCAGTGCTATCTGGACTACGACAGTGGCGCAGACACATACACTCCGGCAATAGCACAATATCTCGAGTACCCAATCAAAAACAGCGAAGGCTACTACGAGATTTACAACGCAACGCAGTTGAAGTGGTACCGCGACTATGCGAATAGCAGTGATGAAACGGTTAATGGCAAGTTGATGGCTGACATAGACCTGAATTACGAGGCGTGGACACCAATGGGCAAACCACATGATGGAGCATTTGACGGCAACTACCATACGATAAATAATCTGTATGTCAATAACGGCGATGCACGAGGATTATTCGGATATGTACAATCAAGCGTGAAGAACCTCGGCGTAGTCAACGCCAAGATTAGCGATGGCGGCACGTATGCAGGTGTCATAGCTGCGTTTGCATCTACCATTAAAATGCAGAATTGTTGGTCAGCAGGTGTTATTGATTTGCCGTCTACGGGCGATTACGTTTCGGGTATTGCCAACACAGGAAGTGGTGGCGAACTAAAAAACTGCCACACCTCTTACTCTACAATCTCAAAAACTGCATATGGTGATGACCCAACAATAACAAACTGCACGGCTAACCTGCCTTCCGATGCATACGAGACTGGCGAATTGGCATATATGCTGGATAGCAATATGGAAAGCGACGAGACTGGGTGGGGACAGACCATCGGAACGGATAAGTACCCCGTGGCACTGACTGAGACAAACAAGGTGTATCGGCATGGCATGCCACAGGAGGCAAAGACATTGGAGTTGAAGGTATCGGATCGTTTGACTACCCTCTGTTTCCCTGAAGACGTCACTTTGCCTGAAAAAGTGATGGCATTCACTGTGACTGGGATAGAAGAATCATCCACAGATGAGGATTGCGGACATCTGATAATTAACAAAATCGAGTCGAGTGTGGTGCTTGCCAATACTCCTGTGATATTGATGAATACAGGCACGGAAACAGCCAATGTACCATTATCTGCCTTAAAGTATCGTTATTCTAACGATGCTACGGTGGCACCCATTATCTCACAAGAAGGCAATCTACTGAAAGGCACATGTAGCCAGTTAGATTTATCTAATACACAGTATAATTGGTACAATAGATTATTTACTAATAATGCTGACGGCACGAGAACCGTCCCTATTTACCAATGCTACATCGAAATTGAGAATGGGAAAAAGAATTATTATTTGGAGACATCAGAGCCTTTAGGCGATATAGAGTATACGATCCTATCTGAAGGAGATAAGACGTGCTACATATCACGGTTGTTCTATGCCGGAATAGGTAAAAGCGATTATCATGTGACAATTCCTTCAACCACACAGATTGACGGTGTGAACTACAAGGTGGTGCAACTTGGTTTGGGTACTGACGATGATGACGATGATGCCAACTTTGTGAACATGAATTTCGACAACAATCGTAAACTATATATCAATCTCCCCAAGTCTATAAAGACTGTTAGCAAACAGATCCTTGACACTTCCTTGGAGGGAAACAGTTGTTTCTGTTTTACTTCAGAAAAGGCGCCTGTATTTAAGGGGCCAAAAGATATAGACCATTATAGCGCTAAAGTTTACGTGCCTTACGCTGCTGAAAACGTATACAAGTCAGCATGGGGGAATGACCACTTGGAGGTATCTATTCGCAAGACAGAGGTAGACATCGCCAACGGCCAAATCACCATAAATGCTGACAGCTATACACAGGGAGGGACCACAACTGCAATTGACGGAACACTTGTGATAAAAGGTACTTCAACATCTAATCTTATCTATATCAACGAGTGTGGAACTGAGGAAGAGCCGATGAGCATTGCCATAAATGGACTGAGCATAGACCTGACCCAAGAAGACAGTGGAATGAATAATGAAGAACCAGCTGTAACAATTAAAAGCGGTGCAAATATAAGTCTGATTGTGCAGGACGAAAACAGTTTAACATGCTTACCGTCAATACCATCAATTAAGATTAATGATGGCGGTTCGTTTATTATAAGTTCGTTGAGCACTGGTACTCTATATCTTTCTGGCGGTGTCTCTGGTGGCAACATAGGCGTCTTTGCCAAAGCATACAACGGTTCGAGCAACTACACATTTCTGGATATAAAGGATAACACCCGTCTCAACACTGATAACAATGAGTTGGCATTCACCGACTACACTCTCGTGATTGGCATAGACAACCTCGTGACAAATGGCAAGTGTCATAAGTTTATCCTCAACGATGCCATTGACGTTTACTCCCCATCTGACTTCACTGCTAATGAGGTGACTTATCGTCGCACATTCAGCGACAACGACTTCAACTCACTCTATCTGCCATTTAACGTAAGCGTGGATGATTTCAAGGACTGCGAATTTTACATCATAAACATGTTCCACCAGGACGACACTGACGGCGACGGTGTGCTTGATGCCATCTCGCTTGAAGTAAACAAGGTGCCAAGCGGAAGCATTCTGCGGGCAAACCATCCTTACCTATTCAAATACACGGGCACAACGTTTGACGACGCGTTGGAGTTCACTATGACGGATGTTGACGTAAAGGCTACTGAGTCTGCCACATTCGAGTGCTCATCGATGACCTATAAGTATGAGTTCACGGGCAACTTCCAGGGCAAGACTGCCGAGGAATATGCCGATTATTATGTGATAGGTGTTGACGCAACGTCAGGCAAGACAGCCCTCGTACACCCTACAGGCCAACTGCCTGCCATGCGTTGGGCTATGAAGATGACAGCGCGCGAGTCACAACTGGTCAGCACTCCTGCCGAGGCTCCTGCTAAAGTGTCTATAATAATAAAAGGTGAAAACGATGCCACTGGCATAAGCAGTGTGGAAAGCGACACCGACATCAACACCGTATACGGCGTTAGTGGAGTACGCAAGAGCACTATCACCAAAGGTCTTAACATCCTGAAGACCAAGGATGGCCATGTGACGAAGATTATGAAGCGATAGTGCCTTCAACAGATTTCTGCATCTTACTACTCGAAAAGATGCTTCAGCGCAGCCCCAGGGTGATATAGCAACATCCTGGGGCCTGACCACCGCATTATAGCACGTATGCGCTCTCGCATTTGTGGCTTATAGCAGTGTATGGGGCATTTCTTGCATGATGTCTTGTCATTGCCAAAGCGACAATGGTCGAGTCGGAAATGTGCATATCGGAGCAGTTCTTCACATTCGGGGCAAAGTTCTGCATTCTTCTCCTTCTTTCGACAGTAGAGTCTTATCATCTGCTCCACCATCCTCTTTTCATGTTCTATCTTGC
>CAVABU010000088.1:0-441 GCA_963586965.1 Gemmiger formicilis | reverse complement strand
AGACTACATGGAGGGAGAGATTGACCTCAACGATGTGCTCGTGCGCCACCGCGAGGCCACCTTCTATGTTCGTGTCTCCGGCGACAGTATGCGAGACGCGGGCATCCTGGACGGCGACCTTGCCGTAGTGGACAGACAAATCGAACCATCCAACGGCAACTTCGTCATCGCCTTCGTAGACGGCGAGTTCACCATCAAGCAGTTCAAGATAGACAAGAGCGGCACCTTCGGCTGGCTCGTACCCTGGAACAAGGACTACTCCCCCATCCGGGTGGACGAGACCAACCGCTTCATGGTGTGGGGCGTGGTCACCTACGTGATCCATCAACTTGCCTCGACTGTGAGCCAATCCATCTAACATCACGCGTTCTTCCGATAGCTCGCCACTGCCCATGTGTTCACACCGAGGGCGATGAGGGCGAGGGCCAACACTTGATGGGC
>CAVABU010000087.1:0-10896 GCA_963586965.1 Gemmiger formicilis | reverse complement strand
GCTAAACCTTGATAGTCAGGATCTCATTGATGTCAGTCAGGTAGTTGCCACTGCGGTGCTCGCATTTCGAATGCCATGACTGCTGCTTGCCATCCTCCACCGCGAGGTGCAGAGTCTTCACCCCGTAGCGCTGATTGATGCGGTCCATGGCTTCCATCAGTTTGGCACGCTCCGGACGGTTTCTTACCTTGTCAAAGATATCAAGTTGCACATGTGCAGCAGGCACTATATCGCTCACCACCACTCCCGATTTCTTATACATGATGCCATCTACGAAGATGCTCTCCAGCGCCTTCACGGCAGCCGATGTTATCTCGATGGTGTCGCTTGTGGGTGTGGCAAGGGTGACGGTGGCAGAGTTAGCATATTGCGTCAAGTCAGTGCGAAAGCGGTTGCTGTAGATAAATACCGTCACGGATGATGCCGCTGACTGTTGGGCGCGCAACTTATTAGCGCAACTACTTGCAAAGTGGGCTACGCTGGATTTCAGCGAAGCAATATCGCTCACCATGGTGCCGAAGCTACGTGAGGAGCATATCGTCTTGTTGCGTGCCACCTCTGAGGTGTCAATGCACGGTATGCCGTTGAGCTCGCGCCATGTCTGCAACCCCGGCTTAGTGAGGTGACTGCGCACCCATCCCTCGCTCCTGTCGGCAAACTCCAGTGGGGTGTGTATACCACAATATTGCAGTTTTGCCAAAGTGTGTCTGCCTATGCCCCACACGTCGGCAAGGTCGAAGAGAGAAAGAGCCTTGCGACGTTTCTCCTCAGTGTCTATCATGCATACGCCGTGATAACCCTTGTATTGCTTGGCAAACTTGCTCCCCATCTTTGCCAAAGTCTTTGTCGGGGCGATGCCGACGCTGACAGGTATGTCGGTGTAGAGTTTTATGCGGTCTTTCACCTGGCGCATCAGTGAGACGAGGTCATAATGTCGCTCATATTCGCTAAGGTCGCAGAAACTCTCATCGATGCTATATTGCTCCACCCTGTGCACACACTTGCGCATGATGTTGACGATGCGCTTGCTCATGGCGGCATAGAGCCTCATGTTGGTGGAGAATATC
The DNA here is from genome assembly GCA_963586965.1 of Gemmiger formicilis. Taxonomy (GTDB): domain Bacteria; phylum Bacteroidota; class Bacteroidia; order Bacteroidales; family Bacteroidaceae; genus Prevotella. The sequence goes on along the minus strand of CAVABU010000087.1, from coordinate 9,829 downwards.
TGCACATCATGCCTCTTCACTATGTCCTTCACCTTAAAGATAGGGTCACCACGGTGCAGTCCCACGGCCTTTGCTTCAGGTGTAAGCGCGACGATGCACCCGTCGTTGCTTGAAAGCACAACCACGGGTTTACCCTCTAGTCCAGGGTGGAAGACTTTCTCCACCGAACAGAAGAAACTATTGCAGTCTACCAGCGCATACATAGTGCAAATTTATGGAATATTTTCGGGAACTGCAAAAAACAAAAAAGCCACACCTGTGCTCCATGAAGGAATGCAGGTGCGGCTCTTCGTGTTTTTAGGTGTAACTATTCGTACACGTTGAATTCAGATAGTTCGAAGAAATACCAACTACTATTGTAATAGAATGCGCTTGTCGGGATGAAGCGGACGTAGCGCGCCTTGGTAGGATTCTTAAACTTGACATACTGCGAAGTGGTGGCCGTGGAAGCATAATCCGAGAAGGCGATGGTGCCCATGTCGGTCCATGTCGTCTTGTCCTCGCTCACCTGTATCTGGAATTCAGATACGCCACAGTATTTATAACTGTAGGTGTAGTCATAGTAAGAGTCGTAGTAGTCGTATGGCGTGATGGATATACCCTTCACTTCGTGTGTAGCGCCCATGTCGATGCCAAACTTCTCATTGTAGCCCAGGTAGCCGATGAAACCAGTGGATGTGTCACCATCGATGATAGCCAACGACTCGGTAGCAGCATCGTCACCAAAGCTATACTTCGGAGTCTCAAATAGTGTCCAACCAGTCTTGCTGATATCCACACCGCCGAAGTTGTTTTCTTCTCCCACATATGTGGCCTTTGACTCATGGTAAGTGAAGATGTAGAATGCTGTCATGTCCACACGCGAAGGCACCTCACGCATCTGATATTTCAGATAGCGAGCCTCGATGGTAGAGGCGAAGGCTATCCTCTGCGTGCTACCACTTGTGCGCACAGATCCCAGAGAGATCCAGTTCTCGCCATCTTGAGAGTAATACACCTCTGCCTTGGTCGGAGCATAAGAGCTTGCCCAGTGCTCAGTCTGTATGCCCTGCAGTTGCATTGTCTCCTGCAAGTCTACTGTCACCCAGAATGGCACGCCATTAGTAGCCACGTCGCTGCTACCTGTGCCTGCCACCGAGTTGCTCTTGGCATTCTCCACGCCGTCTTCAAACGTGAATATCCACTCATTGTTATCAGTCTCCAGCAAGGCATCTTCAGGCATCTTGGCTTCCACACGGCAGTGGGTGCCCTTGATGATCTCAAATGTCTCCTTGCTACGATTGGAGCTCAGAGCCACGTTGCCACCATCCACTGTTATTGACATGTCTATCAGATAAGAAGTGGAGGCATCCGTATTCTTGGCAAAGCTCCAGTCAGTGATGCTGATGAGGCATTCCTCCGACTCGACGTCACCCTTCTTGATGGTCACCTCAGAGTTGGACACCTGCATATTGGCAGCAGGGATATTTTCGCTTGAGACATTTATCTTTACTTTCACGTCCTCGTCTGCAGGTTTGTTGAGGCAGATGCTGAATGGCACTGTCGCATTGTCTATATCGCCATTCCATTTATGTTCGACAGACATCTTTTCTGTCACCAGATTGATGTAGGCATGATTGACTGTCCACTCGTCAGATGCCTCATCAGAGCTACTGCAGGAGGTCAGCAATGGAGTCGCACATACGGCCCACATTGCACCCAACATATATAATGCTAATCTTTTCATTTCTTTCATACTTGCTGGTTGATATTAATTTTCCGTATCAGGGTCATCCGAGCGAACATTCACCCAAGTGACATCCGACTGCGACTCATATCCCGGTTTGCTCATGATGGTCATGATGTTGCCGTGTCCTGTGGCGTCATTCAGAGTGGTGCCTTCGCCCTCATTCATCTTCCAGTAAGCCTCCAGACCATCCGTCTGTGGGTCTACAGAGAACATGTTGTCCTTGATCTGAGTAGCCGTGATGGCTTTGGTCCAGAAGCGCACCTCATGCATTGTGACTGCTGATGTGCGGTGAGCCACGCTCCAGTCTTGCACAGTAGGGAATTGGAATCCGTCCTTTGCGAAATGAGCCACGGTGCGGAATTTGCTGTCGCTAAGAGTATTGTTGAGCGTACCATTGATGTAGAGGTAAAGCGTACCATTCTCGCAGACCAAGGCTATGTGATACCAAGTCTTGCCCTTAGGAGTAAACTTGTTGCCATTGAAACCATTGTGGCCGTTTACCTTAAACTGCAGTATGTCGCCCTCAAAACGTCCATAGATAAAGCCATCGCCCTCGCTACCAGTATTGCCTGAAGCCATGAAGAAAGTCTGATTGTTCTTGCCCGAACCAGCCTCGTCTATCTTCACGCGCATCTCCACACTCCAGTTGGCCACGTCATAGTCCTGACGCATGGTAGACTGAGTGTAATTATAGATGCTAAAGCGAGTAGCCTTGCTCTTTATCACGAAGTCGCACGCATAGACAGCCGTCTTCTTGGCATCGAGAATCACGAAGTCGGGTTCGGAAGACGATGTGATGCTGATAGGCAGTGCATAGTTGACACCGCTATTCTGCATCTCCTCAGAGAAGGGTTTGATGTGCACGTCCACCATTTCAGAAGTCACTGCACCAGCTTTGATGGTGACCTCTTTAGTAGAGAGTGTGTACATGTCCTCTGGTAGAGCCACCAGATTGGTGCCATGCTTAGTGTTGTAAGCCTCCAACGCCTGAGCGCTCACACCCAGCGTCACCTTGATATCTTTTTCGGCAGGTTGTGACGACTTCACCGTGATAGTGCCGTCAGCACCTGTCTCGTCATTTATGGTCAACTTGTTGGCCGATGTGCCAGATTCGGAAATATACAAAGCGTCTGTTATCGGTTTGCTTTTAGCGTCATCACACGCACTAAGCAAGGGCAGACAGAGCGCGATGCCCAATACGGCCATTATATGATTAAATGTTTTCATCTTCTTATCTTTATTATTTTACAGGAGGATTCATAATGCGTATGGCATTTCTCAGAGCAGGATAAGTGCCCTCTTTGCCACTGATGGAATATTCATACTCCATGTGGTAAGTGCCTACGCCACCTTTGCGCACTGGTTTGCCATTGACAATCGGAGTCCAGCGTGCCATGCCTTCCACGGAATACATCTTGTTGCCGTAGCGGTCATAGAAGCTTGAGTAACCTCCAGACTGCGAATATTTCTCGAAGTCTTCAGTCACAACATACTTCTTTGCCACGGTCTCTGCATCAATCACACCATCAAAATTGGATATGGTCGAAGCAAGACGCTCGTCAAGGTCAGCATCACCTGGGCAATTGTAAGCCTGCACGATGAAGTAGTCCATGCACTCACCCCTTTCAGCCGGCATCCAGTTGGGTTCGCCGTCAAGCACCAAGAGTTTACCAGTGCCCGACTTTGGTCCAAGGTATTTGCTCATCTCATCTATGAAGATGGACATACGCTTCGGATAACTTGCCAGACTACCCCAGTTGCCCTGGTAGTTGGGTTCGTAGTCGATGTCAAAACCATCGTATCCGTTTTCGTTTACCATATCCACGATTTGCTTAGCGTACTTGCGTATGATGGCTTCCTGTGAAGCGGTCACCGTCGAGTCTATTCTTGTGTAAGCTGTAAATCTCTTCTCAGGCACCCATTCGCCATCCCAGCCCCAGTAGTCTTTGGCTGTCTCGCCAGTCGGGGTAAACTGGTCGCCCACATTGTGCACGATAAAGCAAGCCAGTACCTTGGTGCCTTTGCGCTTCTGCACATATTCCAGGTCAGCCTTCTTGTCGGCAGTCATGTCATCCCAACCGCCCCAGATGGAAACCACGTCAAGACTGTCGGGCAGTCCCTTTAGGCTATTGAGCAGACTGGCGCTACCCGAAGCGCTCCATCCGCCAAACCAACCGAAAGCGATGGCATGGTCAGAAGCCTTGTATTGGCGCAAGTTCTCAAAGAATGTCTCAGGCTTGTTGGTGCCAGTCAGTTCGGTGTGACGCGCCTGTTCTGTCTCTGTCCAATTCTCGCACGAGAAGGCGATCATGGCAGTGGCAGCTATCAATAATATATTTTTAAGTCCTTTCATTACTTGATTACTTTAAGATATTGTTATTATTTTTGCCACCACATCTTGGTCGCGAAGTCATCGCTACCACCCAGCATGGTGCGTGCAGCAGCCACATTGTCGGGGTTGTTGGAGTCTTCGGTCGTAGCGAATGGCATACGGTTAGCCACAAGCAGATTGTTATACTTGTTGTCGCTCGCTGCTCTTACTAATGGGAAGAAATGTGGATAACCCGTACGGCGGTATTCGCACCATCCTTCATATCCCAATGGCCACAGTGCTATCCATTTCTGAGTGATGATGCGCTCCAGATTCTTCTCAGCTTCACCCGTTTCCCACTTGATGGTGATGGTGCTGACTGCAGAAGTGCTCTCCTTGCCGTCATTAGGATCGACATAGTTGGCTTGTGTGCTTGTGTCGTCGGCGATATAAGAGTCTGCGCTACCTGCGCTCCACTGCTCAAATGAGAGGCGGATGCCCTGCTCGTAGAGAGCCTGCGCTGCAGTCTCAGTAGTGCCATTGCCCATATTCCAACCCAGCAAGGTGCCTTCAGCTCTGAGGAAAGCCACTTCGGAAGCGGTCATCCAGATGATAGGGTCATTCTGCGCTACCAATGGCTTGGAGTAGTTGACATAAGCCGCATCGCTGGCATCAGTGGCGTAGCGGAGACCTGCATAGGTGGTGCCAGTGAATCCTGATACATCGAAGTATTTAGCACGACGAGGGTCGTTGTAGCCTTCCATATAAGAAGTCAAGTCTGCGCACACACGGCAGTCGCCCCATGACTGAGCTATAAGCCAGAAGTTGTTAGTGCCTTCGGGCTGATAAGAAGCATTATCTTCATTGCTCAATATCACACCTTTAGCCACAGCATTCTCAGCCATCTCCTTAGCCAAAGCGGGTTCTACATTGCGTATACGCATTGCCATACGGAGTTTGAGCGAATTAGCAAACTTTATCCACTTGCTGTAGTCGCCACCATAGACGCGGTCAAAGTCAGCCATAGGTTTGGCAGTAGGATACTGGCCCACATATTTGGTCATCTCCTCCACAGCCTCGGTCAATTCCTGGAGCATAGTCTTGTATGCAGTCTCCTGATTGTCGTAAGCCACGTAGAGATTGCCACTTTCCACCTTAGAATAGGGGATAGGACCATACATATCCGTCAGACGATGCATGGCAGCCACGCGAAGCACCTTTGCCCATGCGAAGTTGACACCCTCGCCATTGGTGCTTTTCTTCACCTCATTCCAAGCAGGATAGAAGTTGGATATCTCATTAAACGGATTGTTCACCCATCCGCTATGGTCGTAGGAATATTCAGAGAAGTTTTTGCCCTTCCACTTCACATTTGACATCATCATGCGTCCCCAGACATCACCAGTCAGGTTTTCGCAGTGCTGATAACCGCCCGAACTCTCAGGGATCACCTCGCTCTGCAACTTGAGATAGAAGGAGCCGTCGCGATAGTTGTCGCCCTTCATGTCTTCGGCAGAAGCGCTGTCCTGAGGCTTGTTTATCTCTTCGAAATCACCGGTACAGCTTACCATCGAGATGGCGCCCGACAGTAGCGCGGTCCACATTATACTATATATATGTTTCATTTTTCCTTTGTTTGCTTAGAATTGTAATTTCAGACTGAATCCCAAACTGCGCAGGCTTGGCTGCATAAAGAAGTCGCTACCCTGGTTGTAGGTACCGGTAGAGGCTGTGACCTCAGGGTCGAATGGAGCCTTATTGTAGATCATCCACAGGTTGCGGCCAATGACTGAAGCCGACATGCGCACCTTGTCCTTAAACCATTTGCTTGGCAGAGCATATGACAGGGAGAGTTCCTGCAGACGCACGTTGGTGGCATCGTAGATATATTCGGATGTGATACCGCCACGACCACCTACTACTGAGTAGTAGCCTTCAGCGTCTACATAACCATTGTTGACCCATATGCCGCCAGCATCGCGAGCGTCAGCCGAAGCCTTTGACACTCCGTACTGGTCGAGGTAAGCCTGAGTCATAGATGTCACCTGGCCACCTACGCGAGCAGTAATCAGAGTGGTCAGAGACAGACCCTTATAAGAGAACTGGTTGCGCCATCCGAAGTTGCCTTTTGGTAAGTAAGAGCCCACCTTCTTAGGTGTAGAGAGTTCCTCCTTCACCACATTCTTGGTGCTTGGATCTATCCAGATGTTGCCTTCAGGGTCACGCTTGAAGTCGGTGCTTGTGTAAATGTCGCCTATCGAACCGCCTTTCACCAGACGCGTACCAGGTTTGTCAAGATAAGGGATACTGTAATATTCACCTGTCTGCACATCGTAGTAGTTTTCCAGGAGTTCCTTTATCTCGTTTCTATTGTAACTGTAAGTCAGGTTGGTGTTCCAAGCAAACTCGCCCCACTTATTGTTGTAGCCTACAGCCACCTCCATACCAGTGTTTTGCACGTTACCAGCCTGGATATACATAGATGAGTATCCGCTGGCAGCAGATGTTGCCACCTCGAAGGTCTGATTGCGTGTGTTTGACTTATACCATGTGACGTCCACGTTGACATGATTCTGAAAGAGTTTCAGATTGAGTCCGACCTCCCATGAAGAAGTCTTCTCTGGGAGCAGTTCACCGAGTGGACGGTGTGTAGGTGGATCCCAAGTCTGAGTCTTGCTATTCCATGAATATCCCTCTTGGGTCAAGTTGCGTGGAATAGGCGAACCCACATCGGCATAAGAAGCGCGCACCTTCATGTAGGTGATGAAATCTGGGAGCTTGACCATCTCGGAGATTACGCCCGAAAGACCTACTGATGGGAAGAAATAAGAAAGATTCTTGGTGGTAGCCAGGGTGGAAGACCACTCATTGCGGGCTGTCACTGTCAGGTAAAGCATGCTTCTCCATCCGAACTCAGCGCTACCAAACCAAGCGAAGGAACGCTCTTTCCATCCCGACTGCGAAGGACTGCCATAGGTCTTGTCCACATTGTAGACGTTGAAGAAGTTTGGCATATCGCGCAGCGGACCACCATAACCATTGGCATTGCTTGAAGACTGATTGATGCAAGAACCGATGTTGGCGGATATGGAGTACATCTCATTAAAGGTCTTGTTGATGTTGACGATAAAGTCGGCATATGCCTGGCGCTCTACCGAACGAGATACACCATAATAACCTTTTGTGCTACCACTTGTCCAGTAGGTGTCTGTACCAGCATTAAACTTGTTTTCTGACTTTGCATTGGAATTGTCGATGCGTACACGTCCGGTAATGCTCAACCATTGCAAGATGTCATATTTCAAGCTGGCATTAAACATGTATCGCTGCTTTTTGCTTTCACGCACCTTGCGTTTCATTTCCCAGTAAGGATTCTCCAATGACAAGCCTTGGTTGCCCCATGCCCAACGCTGGGTGGAGATGTTGCGAGCCTCATCATACTCTTCAAACAGGCGCACCTCGTCGAAGTCCTCACCGCGTGGATAGAGATAAAGTGATGGCAGAGGATTGTAATACAAACCTTGAGCCACCATATTGCGCTGATTCTGTATGATATAGCTAGCACCCAAGTCAAGAGTCATCTTGTCATTGAGAAATTTCGCTGTATTGCGGATGGTAAAGTTGTAGCGGTTGTAATCATTGTTGGGCATTATACCCTGCGAATTGTTTGTTGCTACCGAAGCGTAAGTCTGGTTTTTCTCCGTACCAGTGGAGAATGTCACAGAGTTGTTGACATTAGAACCCGTCTGAAAGAAGTCAGCAGGGTTATAACGGTAAGCGGAATTCTTGCTACCCCAACTCTTGAATTCACCAGGATTGTTGCCATATTCATTTTGGAATTCCGGCAAGATGAATGGTCTGGTAAAGGTGGTACTATTGGAATACTCTATGTGAGTGGCGCCCTCCTTACCCTTCTTTGTGGTAATCAGTATGACACCTTGCGCAGCACTACTACCATAAAGAGCCGCCGCAGCAGGACCACTCAGCACCGACATGCTCTCGATGTCGTCAGGGTTGAGGTCAGAGATGCCTTCACCGCTTGGTTGAGATGAATATTCGTCGCTTGTCTCGCCCTGGTTGTTATTGAAGATAGGTACACCATCTATCACATAGAGGGCATTGTTGTTAGAGGATATAGACTTCACACCACGCATCACGACACGTGTGGCGCCACCCATACCCGAAGCCGAAGCGTTGATGTTGACACCAGCCACCTTACCACTGAGCGAGTTCATGAAGTTGGCATCCTTCACCGTGTTGAGTTCGTCACCCTTCAGCTCTTGCACATTGTAGCTCAGAGCCTTTGTGGCGCGCTTGATACCGAGGGCGGTCACCACCACTTCCTCAAGCGTCTCCTCGTCTTGTGAGATTTTGATGACCATGTTGGCACCAGTCGCCTTCACTTCTTTGTCGGCATATCCAAGATAGGTCACCACGAGAGTGCTTCCGGTCGGTACTTTTAGGGAGAAGTGTCCGTCAATGTCAGTGACTGTGGCGGTTTTCGTACCCTTCACCGTTACGGTTGCACCAATGACAGGTTCGCCCTTTTCATCAAGCACCTGTCCCGAGACTGTCTCCTCATTGGCATTCATCGTCCTACTGAAAGGCGATTTGCTCTCAGGTGCACCTACCGCATAAGTGGTGATGCATCCGAGACACATGGCCGAAGAGAAAAACAATCTTAGCAAATTAGATTGCATTCTGTCCATAGGTTTTATTATCTATAATGTTAATATTGAGTGTAATCTTGAAGTTGTGATTCTGATGTACTCTTACAATCAGAACATTTGATATGGATTTAAGCTTTTATTTGGTTGTCGTCTTTTAAAACTGGATGCAAAATTACAACTTTTCTTTTAAACTAGTGTATTTTATCTGTATTTTTATTCTTGCTATGAATAGTTAATAAAGAATTTATAAAATATCAGACATAGATTTACTACGCTAACTATTAATAGTAGTTGTAGCGTCCTCGCTGCAACCAAGCGATGGTATCATATGAGGTACGGTGTCCTCGCCGTACATCCTATTGGGCAAAGCGAGGACGCTTCGCCTACTATAAGTTACCTTAGTATTCTTCCATATGCCAATCAGAAACTTGGGTAAAATATGACAAACGTGATAAGTTGTATTATTCCTGTAAAGGAAAACCTTAGCTTTCTGCCCCTAATTTTATAAGCTTCGACTCATTTTCCGCCCCTAATTTTATAAGATTTATCCTGTTTTCCGCCCCTAATTTTATAAAAAACAAGTACCTTTGCACCTGTAAATAAGGCGATTGATGATATGAGTGATTACTTGAGAAGAAATATAGATAAAGAATTGTTGCTTTGGGCACAATCTTCTGAGAGAAAGCCGTTGCTATTAAGGGGTGCAAGACAGGTAGGTAAAACGACTGCCGTGAGACAGCTGGCTACATACTTCGACAACTTGGCCGAGATAGATTTTAATGAACGTCAAGATATTCATTATATGTTTGATGGTTCTTACTCTCCACAGGAAATATGTCAGCTACTTTCCATCCAACTCCGTACTCCTATTGTAGCAGGAAAGACACTCCTTTTCTTTGATGAAATACAATCATGTCCGCAAGCTATCAATCGACTGAGATATTTTTATGAGAAATATCCTGAGCAACATCTTATTGCGGCTGGTTCGTTACTTGAATTTGCACTGGAAACACTCCCTTCATATGGTGTGGGCAGGATAAGAAGCCTATTCATGTATCCGTTCAGTTATGAAGAATTTCTTTGGGCCACTGGCGACGGGATGTTGACAGAGATGATAAA
>CAVABU010000086.1:8691-11024 GCA_963586965.1 Gemmiger formicilis | reverse complement strand
AATACATATGTGGTGTAAGCCTGATAGGCAGAGAAATTCTGATTACCAGGGTTACCTACAGAGGCACGCAACTTAAGCAATTGGAAGATGCCATTCTTTTGCATCCATTCTTCATTGTGGATATTCCATCCCAGACCTACTGACCAAGTGGTGCGGAAACGGTTGTCGGTGCCAAACATCGACGCGCCGTCATTTCTCAAGTTGAAGTCGAGCAGATAGCGGTTGTCATAGGCGTAGCCTCCATTGAGATAGAAACTCGATGCGTGCTTCACGCTCTCCGTGTAACTGGGTTTGCCACCATCGGGATAGTTGTTGGCAAAGGATGGCGCAGAGAACTGGTCATCGGTGAAGCCAGTGGCGGAGTAGCCATTTGTCTTGCTCGAGATATTGCTGAAATTGAATCCCAACACGGCATTGACCTGATGCTTGCCAGCAAAGAGGCGACCATAGGTGGCAGACACGTCACCCTCATAACTAAGATATTTCTGCAGCGTATGCTTGAATGATCCTTTCTGCGTGTCGTCCTTGTCGTCAAAGTCGGTGTGCTCGGGCGAGAGGCGTGTGTCCTGCGTGTCATCATACTTGGTGATGCCAAACTTAGCGCGCAGACGCAACTCATCGGTGGCAAACCACTCGGCTATGAAATTGTTGGTAAATCCGAAGCGTTGCCCTTTGTCATAATTATTGAGATGCGCATTCCACAAAGGATTTGACACAGGATTGTCATCCAGTCCGTCTTCGGGATAATAGAGATACTTGTTTATCTTGCCGTCATCGCCATATTTCTTGTAGTATGGGTTTGCCTGCGCATACTCCGAAAAAGACACCGTGGGATCGTTGGTCTCGAGATAGTCGATGGAGAGTTTATTACTAAACTGGAATTTACCCGTGCGGTATATCAAGTCGAGATTTCCTCCGGCGGTCTGACGGTCCGAGCCTTTCATCACGCCGTTGACCTTACCATAATTGAGACCTATGCCATAGCGCACATTTCCCTCGCCACCCTCGGCATAGAGATTGTGCTTGTGGGTGACGCCCGTGCGCAGAGGCACGCTCAGCCAATAGGTGTCCACGCCCTGCTCTATGCTGCGCAGACGCGAATTGTAGAGGTCATCAAGTTTTATCTGATTAAAGGGGTTGCTGGTGTTGTCCTTATAGACTCCCGCCAAGCGCTCAAACTCGAGTTTCTCACGTGAGTTCATGAGGTTGTAGTCCGACAGGTCGGCTATCTCCATGCTGTAGTCACCCTTATAGGATATCTGCAGTTTGCCCTTCACTGGCGCCTTGGTCTCTATGACCACCACGCCGTTGGCAGCCTTCGAACCGTAGATGGCTGTGGAGGCAGCATCCTTGAGGAGCGTCACGGATGCCACGCGGTTCATATTGAGATTCATCACCGTCTCGAGTGTGGTCTCAAATCCGTCAAGGATGAAGAGCGGTTGGTTGGGGTCAGACCCATACTCCTCCTTCAGTCCTGCCACGCTCGACTTGCCACGTATCTCCACATCGGGAGTCTTGTTAGGATTGGATCCTGTGAGATTATTCTCGGCTATCTTGAATGAAGGGTCGAGGGTCTTGAGGCTTTGCAGCACATTCTGCGCACCGACACTCTTGAGTTCGTCGCCATTGAAGGTCGTGCTGGAACCCGTAAAACTCTCTTTCTTACGGCGGTATACACCCGTCACCACCACATCCTTGATGTTGACGGCATCCGGCTTCATCTCTATCTTGGCAAAGGCGGACTGATTGTTGCCGTTATATCGCACCACGAGTTTGGTGTAGCCGATAAACGAAAACACCACATTGCACTTACCGCTACCCACTGGCAGCGAGAAGTATCCATCCACATCAGTGACCACGGCATTGGTAGTGCCCTCCACGGCTACGGTCACGCCGACCATGGGTTCGGTACCGCCAGTATCGAGCACCCTTCCTCTGATTATTCCCTTGTCATCTTGCTTCACCTGTTGTGTCTCCTGTGCATCATTCTGCCCCATAGCCACCACAGGACTAAGGAAGATGAATGCTCCACAAATCAAAGAACAACGCCAAAGATTATAATTGGGCAAGTATATATGCATAAAAAGTCTATAAATGTCTTATGTAAGACTAAATTGTTATCCGTGCAAAATTAATGCTTTTTTATTACAAATACGCTAATAATCAGTCATAAATAATTGATTATTATCATCAAATCATCTCTACGACTATAAATCCGCGCCTCCAGTGGCATATATGCAAATCGCATAAGCATAGGATAAAACTCGTCTTTATACTGCATAATTCTTCTTCGCAGTCGACTTGATTCCACTATCTCAAGCTTTGAGATAGTT
>CAVABU010000086.1:4106-8401 GCA_963586965.1 Gemmiger formicilis | reverse complement strand
GGACGCTGCAACTACTATTCTTAGGAGGCGAAGCGTCCTCGCTTTGCCCTTTAGGAAGGTACGGCGAGGGCGCCGTACCTCCTATTTTACCACTGTTTTATTTGAAACAGGTTGCAGCGAGGACGCTGCAACCTACTATATACAAAAAAACCGCTGAACCCGTAAGGGAACAGCGGTATACTTGGTTTTGTCCGTGTCTGAATTACTCAGCAACTGCAGTTGTGTCAGCAACAGTAGTATCAGCAACAACAGTGTCAGTAGCAACTGTGTCAGTGTCAACAGGAGCAGCCTGCTGTGTTTTGTTACCACAAGATGCGAATGAGATAGCTGCAATAGCAACGAACATCAAAACTAACTTTTTCATTTTCTTAAGCTTTTTAATCAGTAAAACAATCAATTGTTATTTTTAAAACCGATGCAAAGGTAATGCTTTTTTCATTTTAGCATCAAACTTTTTATGATTTTTTTCTACGTCTATATGTAACTTTCTTATAATCGACTATATATCAGATGCTTATATAGTGTTAATAAGTGCTAACAATTAACGAGATTGACATAAATCATCTGTTTTACCTTTGCCGTAGGGTCATCGCATGTATTAGTCCTCGTAGCCGTTAGGATTGTTCTTTTGGAAGTTCCATGAGTCGCGACACATATCTTCTATGCCATACTGTGCTTCCCATCCGAGTTCGGCCTTTGCCTTGGCAGGATTGCAGTAGCAAGTAGCGATATCGCCTGGGCGACGTGGCTTTATAGAATAAGGTACCTTCAGACCGTTGGCCTTCTCGAATGCTTTTACTACATCGAGCACTGAGTAGCCGTGACCAGTACCGAGGTTGTAGATAGCCACACCACACTTGCGCTCTATGGCCTTGAGTGCTGCCACGTGACCGCAAGCGAGGTCTACGACATGGATGTAGTCGCGCACGCCCGTGCCGTCAGGAGTGTCATAGTCATTACCGAAAACACCGAGTTCCTTGCGCATGCCGATGGCAGTCTGTGTGATGTAAGGCATGAGGTTGTTAGGTATACCGTTAGGATTCTCACCGATGAGACCACTCTTATGTGCACCGATAGGATTGAAGTAGCGGAGAAGCACCACGTTCCACTCCGAGTCTGCCTTCTGCACGTCCATCAGCACCTGCTCGAGCATGCTCTTAGTCTGACCATAAGGATTGGTGCAGTGTCCTTTAGGGCATTCCTCAGTGATAGGAATGATGGCAGGGTCACCATACACGGTAGCGGAAGAAGAGAAGATGATGTTCTTGCAACCATGATTGCGCATCACATCGAGAAGCACGAAAGTGCCATTCATATTGTTCTCATAATACTCAAGCGGTTTAGCCACGCTCTCGCCGACGGCCTTGAGACCTGCGAAATGGATTACCGCATCAATCTTGTGGGCTTCAAACACCTTGTTGAGTCCATCTCTGTCGCGCACGTCTACCTGATAGAAAGGTATCTCTACACCACCAAGAATCTTGGAAACGCGATTGAGAGCCTCCTTCTTAGAGTTGTAGAGATTGTCTACTACCACCACGTCGTGGCCAGCATTTTTCAGTTCGATGAGCGTGTGGCTACCAATATAGCCAGCACCGCCACAAAGTAAAATGTTCATGTTCTTTAGGTTTATTATGTCGATTAGAATTTCTTTCCGAATATTATTGCCACAAATGTGAGGAAGAGTATCTTGCAGTCAAACCACCACGAGCGGTGGCTCATATAGTAGAGATCCAGTTCGAGTCGCCGAAGCATCTTCTCCATAGTGTCTGTATAGCCATTATATAAGGTGGCATAGGATGTAACGCCTGGGCGTATCTGATAGAGATACACATAGCGTGGGTCGTGCTCCATTATCTTGTCTATATAGTATTTTCGTTCGGGACGGTAGCCCACGAAGGACATATCACCACGAAATACATTCCATAGTTGGGGCAGTTCGTCCAGGTGATGAGCGCGAAGAAACTTTCCCACTGCCGTTGTCCTGTCGTCATCCTTTGCTCCAGCATTGCTCAAGAGCGGACCTTCTTCCTCCGCATTCGCGCGCATGGACCTATATTTATATATATAGAATGGTTTGCCGTGACGACCGATGCGCTCCTGCTTGTATATGGCAGGACCTTTATCGGAGCATTTCACCAAGAGATAACATATGAGAAAGAGAGGAGAGAATATGATAAGACAAAGGGTGGAGACGATGATGTCAAATGCGCGATTGAGGACCTTGCCAAATGCCGACATGCCGTCACTGACTATCTCCACTGGCTGACTGCCACTTCCACCGCAGTCGCCACAAAGCGTCTCATCCTCATATTTCACATCACATGACATTTGCATCCGTCAGTTTTCTTTATGCCTTTTATTCCGTTTCCTGTATGCGGCTCATCGTCATGCCACCCGACTTGGAGAGGCTGATTCCGACAAGCATAAACTCATCCGCCATAGCGTCAGGCGAGCCAACTGTTGCCACGAACATGGCATTGCCACCCTCTACACGATTGAAGACGATGCTGAGGAGCGTACTACGTGATGGTTTGAGATAGTCGGTATTTATATATTCCTTGAAGTCACCTTTGGTAAACTCACGATGGAATAGTTGGCCACCATTTCCATTTACTGTCAGCGTGACCTTATTGTCGTAGTATTTATTGCCGTCGCCATCTTTCACCACTGATGCCTCCTTGTCTGCTTTCACGGCGATGACAACATTGCACGCTTCACCACTCCACTGAAAGTCCTTGGTAGTCTCCTTGTCGCCTATGACCTGCACCTGATGGCTCACCTTGGGGGCTTCGATCTTGGTAATGATAGTACCAGTCTCCTTCTTACGCGAGCACGATGTCGTGACAAAAAGAAGCGCTATGGCAAATATTAATGTCTTATTGTATGTTTTCATCTTGCAATTATTATATTACTGCACACAGTAATCGATTGCAAAGGTAACCTTTTTTCCGTGTTTGGCAAAATAAAAAAATTACAATCCTATAGCATATCCATCTGCTCTTTGGTCAGACCCGTGTAGAGCATCACCTTGTCAGCGCTCAAGCCGTCTGCCAACATGGAGCGTGCCGAGTCAAGCAACTTTTTGAGGTTTTCCTCACGCGCTTGCTCTATGCCCTCTTTGATACCTTCTGCTCTGCCTTCTGCCCTGCCTTCTGCCCTGCCTTCCGCCAGGCCCTCGCGCTTTGCATTGCCGATGACATCATTTTGTATCATCACGGCATTGATATGCTCATCATAGGCATAGCGCTCCGCCTTGCTCATGGCATAATACTGGAGTTTTTCTTTTGCGGCCTTCAGTCCTGGGGCATGAGGAGCATCACTGATGATGCCTTCCTTCAGATAGCGCATCCACTCCTCCATTGGCGACACTGCCACCTGATCAAAGTTGTTTACTCGAATGAGATAATATGTAGGGAACACGTCTTCGGGGGCCTTGCGCACTATGGTGTCGCGCTCCTTTGTCGATATCATCAGTTCATCGTTGGTATGCAGACCCACAAAGTGGTTTACACCTTTATATATATAGTCCTCACCCTTGCCGAGGTCGAAATAGAGGATGCTGATGGAGTACACCTTCTTCACTTCCTCATAGGTGTCGCCAAGGTTGATGTGCTCAGTGATGGCTTTTGCCACTCCATAGAGGATGCGCTCGAGATAGAATACCTCTGTAGTGTTTTGCACCTCCACGATGATTATCTCTCCCTTACTATTGCGGGCTTTGATGTCGACGCGATTAAACTTGTCGTCCTCTTGTTGCTGATTGCCTTCACTTTCGAGGATATCGACAATCTCCACCTTCTCACCGAGAAACACGGTGAGAAAACCTTCCAACACGTCAAAGTTGGCTTTTTGTCGCAAGAGACGCTTGATAGCCCAGTCGAAGCGTACATACCTGTCAGTGATTCCCATATGGCTTATCCTCCTATATATAATATGTATATACAAAGATAACACTTATTTGAGTAACAACAAAACTTGAGCAAGTTTTTTATTCTGATTTTCATATAAGTATAACATAACAGAGAGGCAAAGGAACCAAATCATACATATTTCATCAATTTATTTACAATTTGTTTGGTATTCTGCGTTTATTACAATAACTTTGCAACCAACAAAGAGAGATTGTAGAAAATCGTCATTTTAAAGAGAGAGATCACATAAAATTATCACATTATAAAAAGTTCAACTCTAACAAACGTTAGCTTATGAAAAAGTTTACTCTTACATTACTCGCCGCTGTATGCGGTTTGTTTGCCAATGCTGCAGTGTCATCAGTAGATGACTTGGTAGGT
>CAVABU010000086.1:0-3286 GCA_963586965.1 Gemmiger formicilis | reverse complement strand
TGACAGGTCGCAAGGTAACTGATGCAAAGAAGGCTGGCATCTACATCCAGAATGGCAAGAAGTTTGTGGTGAAGTAATCTTCCACTGACATTCAGACTATACATACTTATAACAACACTGCTTCTTTTGCGTGTCACAGACTTTTCCTCAGAGGATAAGCCAAGACCACAAAAGAAGCAGTTTGTTTTATTAGGAGGTACGGCGCCCTCGCCGTACCCATTTCTTCATTATTTAAAGATGGAGAAGTTTACGCTACCATAGGCGCGATGCTCTACAAAATGTGGATGCTGCGAGAAATCATTGGCTACACCATGCTCAAGCACAAATATGCCATCTTCGGCAAGGATGCCCTTCTCAAAGATAATGTCAGGGATGGAAGCAAGCTTCTCCAGCGCATAAGGAGGATCGGCAAAGATGAGGTCATACTGCTGACGGCAACTATTGAGATAGCGGAACACGTCACCACATATCAAGACATCATTATCCACAGCGAGTTTTTTGAGACACTGACTAATAAACGACGCATGACTACGATCCATCTCCACACTCACCACCGACCTGGCACCGCGTGACAACATTTCGAGCGATATGCTTCCCGTACCAGCAAAGAGATCCAGGGCACGACAGTCATCGAAATCCACATATGCGCGGATTACATTAAAAATATTCTCCTTAGCAAAGTCTGTCGTCGGCCTTGCCTTAAATGTGCGGGGCACCTCAAAACGACGTCCCTTGTATTTACCTGTTATTATTCGCATGTCTTGTAATTACGGTATCCGCCGAATGCCACCATCATGTCAAACGGCATATCTTCCACTTGTGTGAAGTCGGCACGATTGAAATCTGCCGAAGGGTTGATATAGTACACACGCCGCAAAAACTGCTTCGCATCGTCTACCAATGCCTCGCGCGCAGAAATCTTGCCAAGCAAGAATAGGTCATCGACCATCGCCTTGGCACCTATATGCTTCCATACTCCGAGCAGATAGTAGAGGGCATCATGAGAATCTGCCACATCAAACCTATTGACAAACAGGAAGCGACCTCTTGAGAATGAGCACACTTCCATCACGTCATCATGGAAATAGGCAAAGAGCTTCTTGTTAGTGCCTCCAAAACTGCGTTGCAGTAGGAATTCCCACATATGTGCCATGAGGGGCAGTATGCGCACCTCCTCAAAATGATCACTAAGCACCGTGCGCAAATCCTTGCTTACGGTATAGATGGCCACACTGCCCAGCGACGGGAGCACAGTGCTTGCCACCACAGTACCATCAGGTCGAGTATAGACATAACCATACTGCTCCTCTGCTTCCTCCGCCTTATACTCCTCTATAGGGACGAGCAGAACAGGCGAGTCTACCAAAGCCGTCACCTTACGATCCACGGTGCGTAGCATCTCTACATCACGGAATGCTTCCCTGAGGTTTGCCTCCACTGACATATTTTTCTTCATCGCATAAGGCACGTATGACACAGATGCGCCATCCACGCCCCTTACGGCGAAGGAAAGATTGGTGTCAGAGATTCTTATTATAAACTGTTGCGTCGTTTCCATTGGGATTTATTCCGTTATATCCTTTTTTTATTCTATCTTTGCAAAGATACGAAATAGTTTTCACAAACAGATGACGCGTGGCGAATTAACCTCAGAAATATTCCGCTCCTTTGAGCACAATCCATCACAAGAACAGGCAAGGGCGGCTGATGTCTTTGCCTCGTTTATGTTTGAAAGGCTTTCAAATAGAGTAATGATAATGCGCGGTTCGGCAGGTACGGGCAAGACCACGCTGGCATCAGCCATGGTAAAGACTCTCTGCCGACTCGGACTCAAAGTGGTGCTCATGGCTCCTACGGGAAGGGCAGCAAAGGTGTTCGCCCTTAATAGCGGAATGCCTGCCTACACCATACACCGCAGGATATACCGCCAGCGCACCTTCTCGGGCACTGACACGCCATTTAATATATCCAACAATCTCAACAAAAACACGCTGTTTATCGTAGACGAGGCTTCGATGATTTCCAATCGTGCGCCCTTCGGTGAAGGCGTATTCGGCAGTGGCATGTTGCTTGATGACCTCATCAGATACGTTTACTCCGGCGACAACTGCCACCTGATGCTCATAGGCGACAAGGCGCAGTTGCCTCCCGTAGGCGAAGAAGCATCGCCAGCTCTCGATACTGACACTTTAAGTGGTTACGGACTGCACGTCTTCGAATGTGACCTCAACGAGGTGTTGCGACAGAGCGAGGATAGTGGCGTCCTCTACAATGCCACTGCCATAAGGCAAATGATAGAGCACGACGAGACCACTTGTCTGCCAGTAATCCACTTCAAGGGATTTGCAGACATAGAGATAGTGCGCGGTGATGAACTGATAGAGCAGATATCAAGTAGTTATGCGCATGCTGGCATCGATGACACGATGATAATCACTCGGTCAAACAAGCGGGCGAATATCTACAACAATGGCATACGCAACATGATTCTTGGGCGGGAGGAAGAACTCACAAGGAGTGATAGACTGATGGTAGTGAAAAACAATTACCACTGGACAAAACTTCAACAAGAAAGTAAGCAGAAAGAAGACGGCTGTCCTTCATTCTTAGCCAATGGCGACACGGCAGTGGTGGACAAAGTGTCGGGACAGAGAGAACTATATGGATTTCGCTTCTCGGAGGTCAGACTGCGCTTCCCCGACTATGACAACTGGGAAATGGAGGTCACGATGCTAATGGATAGCCTGTCGTCAGAGTCGCCATCGCTCACTGCCGACCAGCAAAATCGACTCTATGAGGGAGTGCTCGCCGACTACGCCGACATACGACTGAAAACGGATAGAATGAAAGCATTGCGTGAAGACCGATTCTACAATGCCCTGCAAGTGAAATATGCCTATGCCGTCACCTGCCACAAGGCGCAAGGCGGACAGTGGGCGCACGTCTACTTGGACCAAGGGTATATGACCGATGAGATGCTCGGCAATGACTACTTCCACTGGCTCTACACGGCTTTCACGCGTGCCACAGAGAAACTCTTCCTCGTCAACTGGCCTCGCAATCAAACAGAGTAAGTATACATTAGGAGGTACGGCGACCCCGCCGTACCATTCGCAAACTTGTAAAATTCTCATTTGAGTGGTACGGCGAGGGCGCCGTACCTCCTATTTTTCAACCGATGGACAGAAATCCACAAACGGACAAGTGGGACATTTCGGTTTTCTGCTCAGGCAGGTGTACCTACCATGGAGTAGCAACCAGTGATGAGCATCAGGCACTATATCAT
>CAVABU010000085.1:0-11153 GCA_963586965.1 Gemmiger formicilis | reverse complement strand
GCTTGAGATAACTATCTCTAAGTTTGAGATAGTGAAATAGAGCTGACTTCTTGAGATTTTTATGTTATATAAGTTATAATTACAACTTAAATTACTCAAGTTTTAGACTTTTAATTTTGAAAGAACACGAAAGTAATATTAGGAGGTACGGCGCCCTCGCCGTACCACTCATAGAAAGAATCTCCAAAAAGAAAAACTCTCCTTGCATGGTACGGCGAGGGCGCCGTACCTCCTAATAGAAATCTCTATTTTTTCATTTCCACAGGTGTCTTATTGGCAAGATACATGCCAGCGAGGATACAGAGTGCGCCGATGAGGAAATAGTGAGTAATGGTCTCATTGAGCACAAGTGAGGCAAAGATCATTGTGACGATAGGATTGAAGTATACCCAGTTGGTGGCCTTGACGGCTCCGAGTTTGGATATACACCAATTCCATGTGAGAAAGCAGATCATGGATGCCAGACAACCCAAGAAGAGCAGATTGCCTGCCACTTGTGGACGGGATAGGACATCCACTGAAGGCATGCCGGGAAAGAATATATAATAAGGTAGTATGGTCAAGACGCCATAGAAGAACACTTTTCGTGTGATGAAGGCAGCACTATAATTACCACTTACTGACTTCATTAGCAGCGAATATACTGCCCAACAGATACAGGCTGTAAATGCCAAGGCATCGCCTACGGGTGATAGATGGAGCACAAATTTGCCATTGAGCACGACTATCACCATACCGACAAATGCCAATAGCGAACCCACCATCTGCAAGGCACGGATGCGAGTGGAGTCACGATAGACAAGTCGAACGAGCAATGTAGCAAATAGCGGACACGAACAGACAATTAGCGACGTATTGGTGGTCGTGGTGAAGTTCATGGCTTCGTTTTCGCTCAGAAAATAAAGCGACCCACCAGTGATGCCAAGCAAGACCATCTTCAATTCATCCCGCCATGTGTCAGACATGATGCGCTTATGGTTGACGCAGAGCATCAGCACATAAGCGATAACAAATCTGAGTGTAAAGATGACGGCTGGCGAGAGTCCATTAAGCATGAGCACTTTGGTCGACACGAAAGTAGTGCCCCAAATGGCTACAGTAACAAACGCCACCAAATGATAGAAATAAACGTTATTCATCGGGCGGATCAACTTTCACGCAAAGGCGTAGTGTTGACCATGAGCCACTCGCGGTCTTCTTCGTCAGTCAATAGTGGCATAAGACTGTCACAAACGAGCTTATGATAAGAGTCAAGCCATGATATCTCCTCCTCGGTGAGCATTTCAGCGATGATTGGTTCGCGGTCTATCGGAAAAAGCGTGAGTGGCTTCATCTGGAGGAAACGACCAAACTCAGTTTCCATATAATCTTCTATCAAAAGCGTATTTTCTATTCTTACGCCAAATCTACCGGAGAGATACAGTCCTGGTTCGTCAGTCACAGTCATACCAGAACGCAATGGTGCTGGCTTCCACTCCATACGTATCTGATGAGGTCCTTCATGCACGTTGAGGTAAGCCCCTACTCCATGTCCTGTGCCATGAAGATAATTCATACCCTCTCTCCACATCGCAGACCTTGCCAAAGCGTCAATCTGCGTACCTGACGCACAGTCGGGAAACTTTGCCATTTCGAGTTGTATGTGACCTTTGAGCACGAGAGTGTACACTCGTTTCTGCTCTTCAGTCAGATCACCAAGGGGTATGGTGCGAGTGATATCTGTAGTGCCGTCCTTATATTGCGCACCACTGTCAAGGAGGAGAAATCCTTCAGGATTGAGCGCGACGTCAGTTTCGGGGGTTGCCTCATAATGCACTATAGCCCCATGCGCCTGATAAGCAGCTATAGTGTCAAAGGATATTCCACAGAACAGATCCTGCTGAGCACGGAATGCAGTGAGTTGTCTATCAATGGATATCTCCGTTTGTCCGCCACGCGCAACTGCGGGTTTGAGCCATCTCATAAATTTCACCAGTGCCACGCCATCACGCACCATGGCATTATGGAAGCCTTCGATCTCTACAGCATTCTTCACTGCCTTCATCATGTGTATCGGGGAGGTTTCTCTGATAATGTGGTTGCATCCTATACTCTTTGCCAAGGTGTAGTTTACCTCGTCGGGGTCTATGAGAATGTTGTAGTCGGGATAATGACGCAGAGCATCTTTTATGGCGGTGTATTCCTTGCATTCCACACCGACACTGCGCAGATATTTTTTTATATCGTCACTCAACTTGCGTGAGTCCACAAAGAGCGTGGCGCTTTGGGATGTGATAAGGAGATAACTCACGAAGACGGGATTGCAATGCACATCATTGCCTCGCAGATTCAGTGTCCACGCTATGCAGTCAAGGGCAGCCACGAGCATGCCATCCGCATGGTGATGACGCAGGGCTTTTCTTATTCTTGCTATCTTGTCTGCAGCACTCTCCCCTGCATAGCACAACTCATGCAGCACTACAGGATTGAGAGGTATCTGCGGACGGTCCTGCCATACGATGTCAAGCGGATCAAAATTTGTTCGAAGCGTAAGTCCACCCTCATTTCTTAGGTCAGCTATAAGGCCTTCGGTCTCGTTGAGTGAATTTACCATACCATCTATTCCGACTTCCTGGATATCAGAATCTGCAAGTTCTGCACCAAGCCATTCCGCTATGGTAGGCGTACCATCTACACGAAGTTTCATCAGTTGGAAGCCAGTACCTGCGAGTTGCTCTTCCGCAGCAAGGAAATAGCGCGAGTCTGTCCACAAGGCAGCAGACGTGAGGGTGACCACGGCGGTACCAGCCGACCCATTAAAACCAGATATCCACTCACGTCCCTTCCAGTGGTCAGGCACATATTCGCCATTATGAGGGTCTGTACTCGGGAAAATGAAAGCTGCAAGTTTCTCACGTCGCATCACTTGCCTCAACTCTTCTACTCTTTGTCTTATGATATTATTCATGGCAAAAACATTCAATATGATTATAAATATTGGTATCCCTTGCACAGGGAACACTTCTATGCAAAGATAGTTTTTTTTAGGTTAAAAAAAGATTATTAGAGCATCTTTACACAATACGTAATGTTTTTTTTATTAATTTTGCGGTAACGGAAGACGGAATACCGTCTCACGCCATGATAGATACACTAACATCTTAATATATAAAGGTAATATGAAATTTCTTACAGACGAAAAACTTGTAATCGTTGGTGCCGGCGGTATGATCGGTTCTAACATGGTACAGACAGCCCTCATGCTCGGACTTACTCCAAACATTTGTCTCTATGACATCTACGAGCCAGGTGTACACGGTGTTTTCGACGAGATGGAGCAGTGCGCTTTCCCAGGCGCTAACCTCAGCTACACCGTTGATCCTGAAGTAGCATTCACAGGTGCCAAGTACATCATCTCTTCTGGTGGTGCTCCTCGTAAGGAAGGCATGACACGTGAAGACTTGCTGAAGGGCAACTGCCAGATTGCAGCTGATTTCGGTGAGAACATCAAGAAATATTGTCCAGACGTAAAGCACGTGGTGGTGATCTTCAACCCTGCTGACGTTACTGCTCTGACAGCACTCATCCACTCTGGCTTGAAGCCAAACCAGCTCACTTCTCTCGCTGCTCTTGACTCTACACGTCTGCAGCAAGCTTTGGCTCACGAGTTCGGCGTACAGCAGGACAAGGTGACAGGCGCTCACACATACGGTGGTCACGGCGAGCAGATGGCTGTATTCGCTTCTCAGGTGAAGATTGACGGCAAACCATTGTCTGAGATGGGTCTTTCTGACGAGCGTTGGGCTGAGATCAAGCACAACACAGTGCAGGGTGGTTCCAACATCATCAAGCTCCGTGGACGTTCTTCATTCCAGAGCCCAGCTTACCAGGCTGTGAAGATGATCGAAGGCGCTATGGGTGGCGAGCCTTTCACATTGCCAGCAGGTTGCTATGTAAACTGTAGCGAGTGCGGATTCAAGAACGTGATGATGGCGATGCCTACCACTATCGACGCTACAGGCGTACACTTCACTGCTCCTAAGGGCACAGAAGAGGAGATGGCAGGCCTGAAGGCTTCTTACGAGCACTTGCAGAAGATGCGCGACGAGATCATCGAGCTCGGCATCATCCCTGCAGTAGCAGACTGGGCAAAGGACAACGCCAATCTGTAATCCACTTTATTATAGGATTTAATATAGAGGGGACCTTCGGGTTCCCTCTTTTTTTGTATGCTTAATATTTGCGTTAGCATAGGAGGTACGGCGACCTCGCCGTACCATTCTCAAGTAGCGTCTTGATATAGAGAAATACTTCCTTGCGTGGTACGGCGGGGGCGCCGTACCTCCTATAGGCAAATCACAAGCTTTAATACATTTATATATACGCGTGCGCGTAAGAGTGATTTGACTTAAGACAATTTCCAATTCATTGTATTTGTCATGTGACGGAATATTCGTAACTTTGTAGCAAGTTATTCGCAACAAACCAATCAGACATGGAACCCCTCAAACATGAATGCGGCATAGCGATGATTCGCTTGCTGAAACCGCTTGAATACTACAAGCAGAAGTATGGCACGGAGAGATACGCGCTCAACAAACTCTATCTCATGATGGAGAAGCAGCACAATCGCGGACAAGAAGGTGCCGGCGTGGCTTGCGTTAGCCTCGATAGACAACCGGGCACAGAATATATGTACCGAGAAAAGGCTGAAGGCAAAGAGGCTATCACAAAGGTATTCAGCGCCATCAGCCACAAACTCAACAATACGGACGAAGAGGAACAGGAAGACAAGACGGCATTCCTGGGAGAACTCTACATGGGCCACCTACGCTACTCTACAACGGGCAAAGGCGGCCTAAAATATGTCCACCCATTTCTTCGCCGCAACAACTGGCGAGCAAAAAACCTCTGCTTGTGTGGCAACTTTAATATGACCAATATCCATGAGATATTCGACCTACTCACAGCACAGGGACAATATCCGCGCATATATAGCGACAGCTACATCACTCTCGAACTCATGGGACACCGCCTCGACCGTGAAGTGGAGCGCAACTTTGTCATAGCTAAGGAGAAAGGACTGGAGGGCACGGACATCACAAACTATATCGACACTCACGTGGATATGTCACGCGTGCTAGAGACTTGCATGCCTTATTTCGATGGTGGATATGTGATGTGCGGACTCACTGGTAGCGGTGAACTGTTCTCCATGCGTGACCCTTGGGGTATACGCCCTGCTTTCTATTATGCTAACGACGAAATCGTGGCAATCGCAAGCGAGCGCCCTGTACTGCAGACCACATTCGACTTGCAGGTGGAAGACATCAAGGAGGTGGCTCCTGGTCAGGCAATCATCGTCAACCAAGCTGGCGATATGTCACTGAAACAGATAGTAGCACCAAAGAACTTTTCCGCTTGCTCATTTGAGCGCATCTATTTCAGCCGAGGCAATGACCTTGACATACATAGGGAGCGCGAGCAGTTGGGTAAGCAGTTGCGCGACCAAATACTCAAGTCCATCGACAATGACATAGAGCATACAGTCTTCACATACATCCCTAACACTGCCGAACTGGCATACTATGGTATGGTGCAGGGTATGCGTGAGGTATCACCGAATGTACGTACCGAGAAGGTGGTGTGGAAGGATATCAAACTGCGTACCTTCATTACCGAGGGCAATTCTAGAAATGACCTTGCCGCCCACGTGTATGACATCACAGCAGGTTCGCTCACTCCTTATGTGGACAATCTTGTCGTAATAGACGACAGTATAGTGCGTGGCACGACACTGCGTGAAAGTATCATCCGCATACTCAATAGACTGCATCCTAAAAAGATAGTCATAGTAAGTTCGGCACCGCAGATACGCTACCCAGACTTCTACGGTATCGACATGCCAAAGATTAGCGACTTCATAGCATTCCAGGCGTGCGTAGCTCTTATCAAGGAGCGTGGCATGGAGCAACTCCTCACCGACACTTACGAAGCATGCAAGAAGGAGCTAGAGAAGACTGGCGATGACATAGAGAATCCTGTAAGAAACATCTACAAGCCATTCACAGCGGAAGAACTGAATGCAAAGATGGTGGAACTACTGCGCCCGAGTGATGTATCCACACCGGTGGAGATGGTATTCCAAAGCATTGAAGGTCTTCATAAAGCCATCCCTAACAATCCTGGCGACTGGTATTTCACCGGCAACTTCCCTACACCTGGTGGCATGAGACTCGTAAACCAGAGTTTTATCAACTTCATGGAAAGCCAAAATAAGGACAACAAATAACTTTCCTTGCGTGGTACGGCGCCCCCGCCGTACCATTCGCAAGCAATGGTAAAATAGTAGTTGCAGCGTCCCCGCTGCAACCATCACTATTGAGAAATACTTCCTTACAAGGGCAAAGCGAGGACGCTTCGCCTACTATAGATAGCACAACAACGACAGATACGACGTTAAAAGTTAAGAAAATAGTTAATATATCGTAAATTGTATACCAAGAAGATAAATATAAAAGGTATATATAAAGAAAAGATAGTAATTTTGCAGAAGTTTTACAACTACGGGGAAGGCTTAGAGCCCCGGGGATAGTGCCATAACGGGCGAATCAGACTAACAATAGCCCATGGCCGCACGTGTTAATAGCTGTATTTTTGGCCGAATGCAGTGGTTAGTGAATCGTCATCCGAAGATATGGTGTCTCTCCACCGCAAACCTTGTATCCAAGGCGAAAGGTGATGATGGGCACCAATAGAAATGGTTAAGTTTTTTAGTAGCACAGGAGGCAAGTCGCAAGACAGACTCCGAAAATGAAAATTTTAAGATGAACACTTTAAGTTACAAAACGATTTCCGTCAACAAGGAAACCGCTCAGAAAGAGTGGGTTGTAGTTGACGCAACCGATCAGGTAGTAGGACGCCTTGCATCAAAGGTGGCAAAGCTGATCCGCGGCAAGTACAAGCCAACATTCACACCAAACGTTGACTGTGGTGACAACGTGATTATCATCAATGCCAAGAAGGCTGTATTCACAGGCAAGAAGGAGACCGACAAGGTTTACACACGCTACACTGGCTACCCAGGCGGACAGCGCTTCACTTCTCCTGCACAGTTGCGCACACGCAAGGACGGTATGGATCTCATCATCCGCCACGCTGTGAAGGGCATGCTTCCAAAGGGTCCCCTCGGAAGAAAGTTGCTCGGCAACCTTTATATTTATGACGGCACAGAGCACAATCAGGAGGCTCAGAAGCCAAAGGCAATTGATATTAACCAGTATAAATAACCCCAGTCAAGATGGAATTAATCAACGCAATAGGCCGTCGTAAGAGCGCAGTAGCTCGCGTATACCTCTCAGAAGGCACCGGCAAGATCACTATCAACAAGGTAGATCTCACAAAATACTTCCCATCAGCAATTCTGCAGTATGTCGTAAAGCAGCCTCTGGAAACTCTCGGAGTAGAGGGCAAGTATGACATCAAGGCAAACCTCGACGGTGGTGGTTTCACTGGTCAGAGCCAGGCTCTACGTATGGCCATCGCTCGTGCACTTGTCAAGATCAATGCTGAAGACAAGAAGACACTGAAGACTCAGGGATTCCTCACTCGCGACTCTCGTGCCGTTGAGCGTAAGAAGCCAGGTCAGCCAAAGGCTCGTCGTCGTTTCCAGTTCTCAAAGCGTTAAAGTCCGCCTTGTCCTGCCGATGCATACACATGGCAACGTGTCAGGACAGAGTGTACATGAGAACAGCAGTTTAGCATCTAAACCGGAGAGACCCCTATGGTTACTCGCCGGCTGATTCTAAGCAAGGCTGATGACAAAAGGCATCAGCGGTAAAGAATTAAAAAGAAAGTAAACAAAAAAGCTAAGAAATTATGTCAAGAACAAGTTTTGACCAATTACTCCAGGCAGGTGCACATTTCGGTCACCTCAGCCGCAAGTGGAATCCAGCTATGGCTCCTTACATCTTCATGGAGCGCAATGGCATCCACATCATCGACCTCAACAAGACAGTCGCTAAAGTAGACGAGGCTGCAGAGGCTCTCAAGCAGATAGCAAAGTCAGGCAAGAAGATCCTGTTTGTCGCTACTAAAAAACAAGCTAAGGACGTTGTAGCCGAGAAGGCAGCCAGCGTTAACATGCCATACGTAAACGAGCGTTGGGCAGGTGGTACTCTCACCAACTTCCCTACAATCCGTAAGGCAGTGAAGAAAATGACAAACATCGACAAGCTGATGAGCGACGGTACTTTTTCTAACCTCAACAAGCGCGAGCTTCTTCAGGTTACACGTCAGCGCGCTAAGCTCGAGAAGAACCTCGGTTCTATCGCAGACCTGACCCGTCTTCCTTCAGCTATCTTCGTGGTAGACGTAATGAAGGAGCACATCGCAGTGAAAGAGGCTAAGCGTCTTGGTATACCAGTATTCGGTATCGTGGACACCAACTCTAACCCACGCGACATCGACTTCGTTATCCCAGCTAACGATGACGCTAAGGACTCAGTTGAGACAATCTTGAGCGCTTGTTGCCAGGCTATAGCAGAGGGCATCGAGGAGCGTAAGGTAGAGAAGGCTGACGAGAAGGCTGCAGCTGAGCAGGCAGAGGAAGTTGCTGACGCAAAGCCAAAGCGCACACGTCGTGCAAGAAAAGAGGACGCTCCTGCACAGGCAGAAACTACCGCAGAGGAGTAATTGAATAAAAAAACAAAAGCGGTGGGAACAATATTCCTACCGCTTTATTATTAAAAACACTAAAATAAGAAAATAGTATTTATGGCTGTTTCAATGGAAGACATCAAGAAGCTCCGTGCCATGACTGGCGCAGGTCTTGCTGATGTAAAGAAGGCTCTCACCGAAGCTGAGGGCGATATGGATAAGGCAAAGGAACTCCTCCGTGAGCGCGGACTTGCTATCGCTGCAAAGCGTTCTGACCGCGAGACTTCCAATGGTTGCGTGCTCGTAAAGAAGGTTGACGGCTTCGCTGCTATGATAGCAGTAAAGTGTGAGACTGACTTCGTGGCTGCAGGCAAGGACTTCATCGCCATGACTCAGGAGATTCTCGACGCTGCTGTTGCCAACAAGTGCAAGAGCCTCGACGAGGTGAAGGCACTGAAGCTTGCTAACGGCGACGATGCTGCTACTGCTGTTCAGCACCGTTCTGGTATCACTGGTGAGAAGATGGAGCTCGACGGCTACAACTTCATCGAGGGTGACAACGTGGAGATCTACAACCATATGAACAAGAATATCCTCTGCACCATGGTACAGACCAACAAGCCAGCTGCTGAGCAGGGCCACGCTGTAGCTATGCAGGTAGCTGCTATGAAGCCTATCGCTCTCAACCAGGAAGCTGTACCTCAGAGCGTAATCGATGAGGAGATCAAGGTGGCTGTAGAGAAGACCAAGCAGGAGCAGGTGCAGAAGGCTGTAGAGAATGCTCTCAAGAAGGCCGGCATCAATCCAGCACACGTTGACTCTGAGGAGCACATGGAGTCTAACATGGGTAAGGGATGGATCACAGCTGAGGATGTAGCTAAGGCTAAGGAGATTATCGCTACCGTATCTGCTGAGAAGGCTGCAAACCTCCCACAGCAGATGATAGACAATATCGCTAAGGGTCGTCTCAACAAGTTCTTCAAGGAGTCTTGTCTGCTCAACCAGGAGTTTATCCAGGACAGCAAGATAAGCGTAACAGACTATCTGAAGTCTGCTGACAAGGACTTGACAGTGACAGACTTCAAGCGTTTCTCACTCTCTGCAGACTAAGAGCATACTCTTACTTGAGATAAAGATAGAGGGCATATCATTAATTGGTATGCCCTTATTTTTTTGTATCTTTGCATTATCTTTATCATTGCAAAAGAACAAATAACTATTTAAGATATGAAGATTTTCGCTGTAGGAATGAATTATATGCGTCACACGCAAGAACTGGACGGAAAGGCATACCTTCCTGAAGAACCTGTAATATTTCTCAAGGCTGACTCTGCCTTGCTTAAGGATAAAAAACCTTTTTTCATTCCCGACTTCATGGGACGCATTGACTATGAGGCTGAGGTGGTGGTTCGCATATGCCGATTGGGCAAGGGCATACCACAGAGGTTTGCACACAGATATTATGACGCAGTGACACTAGGCATAGACTTCACCGCACGCGACATGCAAAAGAAAGCTCGCGAGGCTGGCATGCCATGGGACATATGCAAGGGTTTTGATGGTAGTGCAGCCATAGGCGAATGGATAGAAAAAGAAAAGTTCTTGTCGCTTGACGCCCTTGATTTTCATCTTGACATCAATGGCAAGACAGTGCAGGAAGGAAACACATCTGAGATGATATTCAAGATAGATGAGATTGTCAGTTATCTGAGCCGTTTCTACACTCTGAAGACTGGCGACATCATCTACACAGGCACACCTGAAGGCATAGGTCCCGTACACATCGATGACCACATGGAAGGTTACATTGGAGATAGAAAGGTGATGGAATTCAATTGCAAGTAAAGGACGTTTAAAAGGCATTTGAATACCATTAAAAAGACATTCAAACAATATTCAAAAGCATTTACACGACACGTCACACAATAAAAGAAAATATTTTGCGTTATTGTGTACGATGAGGAAAGCCATCTTATTTATACTCTTGCTTTGGTCCGTCACATTGTCGGCATATGAGCATTTCGTCTATCTGACCACTGATGATGTTCAGATAGACTCGGTTATTCCCCATGTAGGATATAGTCTACCACTGCCTCAAAACTATCAGGACTCCGTATACACGGTGTCACTTGTATATCCGGAATACATAGACATGGCTCCATCGGACATCGAGAAGTATAAGCGACTGTCAGAATCAGAGGCTCCTCTCTACCCTACTCCTGAGACATCGATTGTCTTTGACCGCAAATCTCCTATACTGAAAACCGCCATCATGCCAGTGATTCTCATTGACGGCAAGTACAAGTGGCTTGTGAGTTTCATGCTTCGTATAGAATCTTCGCCTGCAACCATATCAAAAGCCAAAGGCATGAGAAAGGTTGTTGCCAATTCAGGAAGTTTCTATGCAGAGCATTCTGTCTTATCTACAGGCAACTGGGCAAAGATAAGAGTTGATGACACAGGAGTCTTCGAACTAACGAGCGAGGTAATACGCAAAGCAGGATTTTCTGACCTTA
>CAVABU010000084.1:0-11667 GCA_963586965.1 Gemmiger formicilis | reverse complement strand
TCTCCTTGCGTGGTACAGCGAGGGCGCTGTACCTCCTAATGGGGCAAAGCGAGGACGCTTCGCCTACTATGGTTACCTTTATTTGCTTGCAATATTCCAAATCAGAATAATATTCAAAAAATAAAGACAAAAAGGCGGGAAAGTGGTTCTTATCCGTAAAAACCACTTTCCCACAACTTTAATACGCCATTCTTACGGCATCAAACCTTCTCTTTTGGTATCACGACGGATGCCACAATGCTCACCACGAATACCGCCACGATGAACAGAAGCGAAGCCACAGGGTCTATCTCATAAAACTCGCTGATAAGGAGTTTCACGCCGATGAAGAGTAGCAACACCGTCACTCCCGTATTGAGATAACGGAACTTATCTGCTATGACTGCCAGCAGGAAGAACATAGC
Source organism: Gemmiger formicilis (assembly GCA_963586965.1). GTDB lineage: Bacteria > Bacteroidota > Bacteroidia > Bacteroidales > Bacteroidaceae > Prevotella. The sequence goes on along the minus strand of CAVABU010000084.1, from coordinate 11,263 downwards.
GCGCAAGCCGAGTATGGCGAAGATATTGGAGAATAGCACCACATATGGATCGAGAGACACGGAGAAGATGGCTGGTATGCTATCAAAGGCAAATATTATGTCAGAGAACTCTATCACCAGCACCGTCACAAAGAGCGGAGTGATGCATAGCACGCTTTTTTCCAAGCCATCTGACAGCACATAGCCTCCGTTCGTATGCTTCGCACGCACGAAGAACTTGCCACCCTCAAACTTCGGATACACTGGGAAATGCTTCGAGAGAAACTTCACCATCTTGTGGTTTTCCACATCCATCTCCTCTTTCTTGTTGCGGTCGCGATACATCTTGTAAGCACTATAGACGAGGAAAACGCCAAAGATCATCAGCACAAACTTAAACTTACTGATGACTGCCGTACCGATGAAGATGAATAGTATGCGCAGCACGATGGCACCGAAGATACCCCAGTTGAGCACATGCTGATATTCCTTCTTACTCACATTGAATGAAGTGAATATCATCATCATGACAAATAGGTTGTCCACCGACAGTGTCTTCTCTATGACATAACCCGAGAGATAGGAGATGGTCATGTAGTGACGATACTTCTGCAGGCTACCCTCGAAATCATTGGAATCCAGTTCTATGTGAGCGGCATACTTCTGCACCACCGCCTGCAAGTCCTCAAATGTCTGTATGCCATGCACCATGTCGCCATGATACCACAGGAAGACAGAGAATAGCAGAGCCAGCGTAATCCACACGAGTGTCCATATCGATGCTTCACGCACTGACACCACATGCGACTTGCGGTCTATCAGTAGCATGTCGACCAGCAATATAGCTGTTATGAAGACTACAAAACCGCCCAAGAACAGTAATTCCATAATATTGTGTTATATAGATAATGTCTTTCCTACCGACTCAGCATCTTTTCCTTCGAGAACTATCACCTCAGACGCTGGACGGAAGACGAAGTCACCGAAGCGAAACAGTTGCATCGCCACGCAAGCGCCATCATCTGACTTGAGCACTTCCAGTCGTGCATTGCCCATGTGGACATCCTTCAGTCCAGCACTCTGCAGCGACTGCACCATATGCTCTTTGTCCATGCGGAGTATGCGCTCGAGCTTTTCGCCGTCAGCCAGGCTATATTCGAGCACTTCAGCCTTCACATTGCTTCCCGTAGGCACATAGGTCATCTTTGCGCCCATACCGAGAAATCCCTTCTTTACTGTAAACAACTCACTCTTTGCCAGAGCCTTTGTCAGCTCCAGCTTATTTATACTTGCCATAATTTTTATTGTTTTGTTATTTGTTAGATGTTTGTCTATCATTAAAATGCATCCGAATAATCTCCATTGAAATATATCCGGACATGAAAGACCAGTCTCTAACGCAGTATGTGCCTTAACGCTATCACATAATAGCGCACGGTGAGACATATCTGTGGCAATGCTGACAGTCGTGACTGCCAGCCTTTTGCCATAAACAAAACAGCAAGATTATTATTAGTGGCACACTTTGCCGCTGCATTTCCCGAATGGTAACCTGTGGAAGGGATGACGCGTCGCACTCGCTGACTACCAGCCTGCACTGTGTCAAGTCTGCTACTCAGCAGAGCTTCGTGCTTAGGTGGCACTGGAGTGGCATCATAGAGACGGTCTTTATCATTTGAACCATCCGCTTCCAGAATCGCATTCTCATCACCCACACCATCCTCCATGGCGACCTTATGGCCGTCACACCCCACCCCTACGACAAGGATGAGCAAGAGGGAAAATATGTAGAGAATTCGTTTCATCCGTGCAAATTTAATCATTTAATGTCATATATTGTGTAACTTTGCACTATTGATTTATCCGACTTCATAAAAAAACAACACATATGACACAAGACAAAGCAAAGGCTATCCTATTTGATTTTGATGGCACAATAGCCGACACGGCAGCGGGCATCGTAGCCACGATGAAGGAGACTTTCAAGGAGATGTCACTACCGATACCTGCCGACGAAGAGATGCTCGCCACCATAGGTATCCCGCTTTACGATGCTCTCAAGATGCTCAACCACCTGGACGATGACGGAGCACAACTTGCTACAAAGACATACGAACGACTCTTCCCTAAGTTTGAAGCGACAGTGGTGAAGATATTCCCTGGCGTCAAGGACACTCTGGAATGGTTAGCATCACAAGGCTACCGCATGGCGATAGTGACATCACGCAATCTCGCTTCACTCGACATGATAATGGATCGCCATGGCATCAACAAATATTTCGAAACGAAGATAACTGCCACTGACAAACTGACTCCCAAGCCGGCTCCTGACATGGTGAATGCACTACTCCAAAGGATGCATCTCAGCAAGGAGGAAGCCATTGTGGTGGGTGACACCTCTTTTGACATCGACATGGGCAACAATGCAGGATGCCGCACAGTGGCAGTAACCTATGGCAATCATCCTAAGGAACGCCTCATGGCGTCAAAACCAACATATATGATTGATAGTTTCATTGAACTGAAGGACGTACTAAAATAAGCAGCACAAATAATTTCGCTGATAATACAAGAAAAAGAAAAACGGTGCCTGACATCCACATAAGGAGTCAGACACCGTGTTTTTTTTGTAGTCAGAGGTATACCGATTAGATATTCTCTGCCATAATCTCAAAGTATGCCTTTGGATGTGCGCATACAGGGCAAACCTCAGGAGCCTTCTCGCCCACTACGATGTGACCACAGTTGCGACACTCCCAGATCTTCACCTCGCTACGTGCAAACACTTCCTGAGCCTCGATGTTGTGGAGAAGTTTGCGGTAACGCTCCTCGTGACGCTTCTCGATGGCAGCCACCAGGCGGAACTTCTTTGCCAAAGCTGTGAAGCCTTCTTCCTCAGCAGTCTTTGCAAAACCCTCATACATGTCAGTCCACTCATAGTTTTCACCCTCAGCGGCGCTCTTCAGGTTTGCGATGGTGTCGCCGATGCCTTCCAACTCCTTAAACCACATCTTAGCATGTTCCTTCTCATTGTCAGCTGTAGCTGTGAAGAGAGAAGCTATCTGCTCAAAACCTTCTTTCTTTGCCTTAGAAGCGAAATATGTGTATTTGTTACGAGCCTGACTTTCGCCGGCGAACGCTGCCAACAGATTCTTCTCTGTCTGTGTTCCTGCATACTTGTTAGCCATAATGTTTTTTCGTTTTAAATTTGTTACTAAAGATTGTCTTTTATGTTTCTGATTGCGAAATTACGGAAAACATCCCGATATGCAGATGCTAATTTAAGCTTAAAGATGGTATTTTTCGGAAAAGTGCTATCTTTGCATCAGATTATATAAGATTAAGTACACGACTATGCTGCAGAAAACCTTTGCTGACATATATAATATTAGTTGCGATGTGCTCGACAGTGAGAGCCTTCGCATCGAACATCTGCCTGACATGTTTGACCACGACACCATAGATAGCAGTCTGCCACACGTGCACACATTCTATGAAATAATCTGGTTTACTGAGGCTGGCGGTGTCTACACTGTCGACTTCCACGACTACGACATACAGGAGAACTCCATATTCGTGCTCTCTCCTGGACAGGTGCACTGCTTTGACGGCAAGACGCGCCACAAGGGCGTGGTGATAAAATTTCGCACTGATTTCCTCGATGACAAAAGTGCAGACAAGGACCTCATGAGATATAGCATATTCAATGCCTTCTACTCCTCCCCTTTCTATCTTGTGAGCGACAAGCAAGTGGCTACCGAACTGCATAATCTGACACGAAAGATGGATGAAGAGCAGGCGATGGAATCTGGATTTGGACATCTCGAACTGCTACGCTCGCTGGTGAAGATTTTCCTCATCAATGTGTATCGCTATGGTAGCCATCACGGCATACCTCAACTCGATGCCATGAAGCCATCGCACCGTCTGTTTGTCATGTTTCGCAACCTCCTGGAGCAGAATTTCAATAGCATGCATCTCGTGCAAGACTATGCCGACCGTCTCAATGTGTCTGCCAAGACGCTAAGCAACTGCACCAAGGAGTGCGCAGGCAAGGCTCCGCTGACATTTATCAATGAGAGGATATCCCTCGAGGCCATGCGCTTACTGCGCTTCACCGACCTAAGGATCAAGGAGATAGCCTATCAGTTGGGTTATGATGACCCTTCCTATTTCGTAAAGTTCTTTAAGCGCCAGACTGGCATCCAACCATCAGAGTTTAGGGCTTTCACTCCTGAAGATATAGAGAAAGAAAACAACTAAGACAAAAACCATAAACATATTATCATGAATAGATTATCAAGACACATCTTACTGCTATTATTCATAGCGCTCCCATTGTTTACGGCGTGTGGCCAACAAGTTTGTTGCACTGAGTCAGACTCCTCATGGAGTGCTGACAGCGCATGGTATCAATCCAAAGACAGCATTAGCCAAGACAAGATAGACCTCATCTATCTAGTCTCCACTAATATAATCTCGGCAACTGACACCAACGGGCAAGTGGCATACCGCGCCCAATTGACCACCGCTGATCGACAGGTGCTTGACCAAGAGTTTGCTTACGTGGAGGAAAATATCGGTCGACACGACTTCAATTTCATCTCACCTTACTACCATCAGTTCACATTCGATGCCATCAACTTGTCTTCCGACCAGTTTGATGCAGAATACAAACTTGTGTCTAAGGAAGTGTGCGAATCGTTTGACTACTACATGAAGCACAAAAACCAAGGCCGTAAGTTTGCCCTCATTGGTTTTTCACAGGGTGGCATGCTCCTGCTCGACGTGCTAAGACATATGACTGACGAGCAATATAGCAAAATGGTAGCCGCCTACGCCATCGGCTATAGAATCTCTGCCGAAGATGTGAAGTGCAAACATATAGTCCCTGCCACTGACGAGAGCACGCAGGGTGTCACCATCTCCTACAATTCAGCCCTTAGCAATGAAGGCATATGGCCTAGTGTGGCAGGAGACGCCATCACGAGCATCAATCCTGTAAATTGGAAGACTGACTCCACACCTGCCACATTCAGTTATGAGGGAAGCCTCCACACCGTACATCTTGACCCGACTACTCATCTGCTCATCGTGGAGACTGACAAGGCTGACGACTACCGCAAATGGACCAGCAACCCTGTCTTCCAGAGTGCCCATGTCAACCTTGACTGCCTGCACCACTGGGACTTGCTCTTCTACACGAAATTCATACATGACAACATCCTCAAGAGAGCGTCACAAAGCAAGCAATATAGAGAATGATATAGTATAGCATCGTATTCATGTGACTCATTCCTATGCTTGGTTGTAGCGAGGACGCTACAACTACTAATCATAGTAGGCGAAACGCTATGTAATATTGAAAGATTAAAATATGGTATTCATAGTAGGCGAAGCGTCCCCGCTTTGCCCTTTAGGAGGTACAGCGCCCCGCTGTACCACGCAAGATAGTATTTCTCTATATTATAATCTCGCTTGAGATGGTACGGCGGGGTCGCCGTACCTCCTATTGATACCATTGCCAGCTTGGTTGCAGCGAGGACGCTACAACTACTATGATTAGCAAACTTAAACTAACATTTCATTTCTCTTCACAAATAGAAATCTTTGGTGAGCGCTTCAAACCATTCAGAGCGCTTGCCATCTTTGTCTTGCAGTTCTTCTGTCGCCTCTTTAGGCTCCGACAAGCGCACATTGGAGAAGAGCATGAGACGGCGCTTCACAGGTTTGCCACGCTTTGTCACAATGCGGACAGTCTCTGCAAGATAGAGACCAGCAAACCAAGCCTCATCAATAAAGCTCGCGCAACACTCCTCTGCCATAACCACCGAGAATACTCCACCATGCACAAGTAGAGACGACACGCCTTTCGCCAACACGCCGAAGGGGAGTGAGTCGCTATGACGTGCCAAAGTACGTGCCCTATCTGGATTTTTCAGCGCATTGACAAAGAAGGGAGGATTGCTCACTATGCAGTCATACTTGTGTGCCTCGTCCGAAGCACCATCCTTCGCCATCGTCTGAGTAAACGACTGTAGCGAAGCATGCTCCACCTTCACTCTATCGCCCCAAGGCGAATTCTTGGCATTTGCCAATGTCTGCCGACAACAATCCTCCTCTATGTCAATAGCCGTGACCATGGCTTGAGGAAAACGCTGCGCCATCATCAGCGACACGATGCCCGTGCCACATCCTATGTCGAGTATGCGTCTACCGCCCTCTGCCCATGCTCCGAGTAGCACGCCATCCGTGCCCACCTTCATGGCGCAGAGATCCTGCTCGATGCCAAACTGCTTAAATCTAAATCCAGAAGCCATCCCGTATATTATTATATAATGTATAAACAAAGAGTCAGCACAAAAGTACGAAAAAAAGAAGAAAAGCACATTACTTTCTTGTGCCTTTAGATAGTTTTCCACTATCTTTGCATACATCATAGAGAAATCAAGTTCATAGAAAAAACCTAAACAATAATGAAACATGATGACGACAATGCACGACAAGAAGTGGGCATTATGTCTACTGGTTTTGGCATGCCATGTCAGCGCTAAGGCACAGGTAGTGTCTCACTCCGACCTGGACTCCACACTCATTACTGGTTCGGTCAGCATAGTGGCTCCCGAAACGAAAAAGAATGGTGCAGTAAACAATGCTCTTGACGCACTGAGTGGCAAGACCGCTGGCGTCAATGTCACCGCAGATGGCACGGACCGCATCGCCATGCTCAATTCTGTGCGTGTGCGTGGCACCACATCAGTCATGGGTGGCAACGACCCTTTGGTCATCATCGATGGTGTCACATCTGACGTGTCTACGCTCGCCACCATCTATCCCGCTGATATTGAGAGTTTCACCGTGCTAAAGAATGCCAGTGAGACCGCCATGTATGGTTCACGAGGTGCCTCAGGTGTCATACAGGTGAAGACGAAGAAAGGCACGGGCAAAGGATTTCAGATTTCCTATGAAGGCAACTATGGTGTGGAGTCGATGTATAAGAGTATGAGGATGCTCAATGCCTCAGAATACATCGCTGCAGCAAAGGCTTACGGTGTGGAATACAATGACAAGGGTTACGACACCGACTTCCATAAAGCCATAACTCGCACGGGGAATATACAAAACCACTACCTCGCCTTCAGTGGCGGTAGCGAGCAGAGCAATTACCGCGCCTCCCTGGGATATATCAGCCACAACACCATCATACAGACTAAGGGACTAAAAAACCTCGTGGCAAAGATAGACGTCACACAAAAGGCTTTTGATGATAGGCTGACGGGTGACTTCGGTGTCTTCGGCACTTCCTACAATGCCGATGGCATCTTCGATTCGCAGAAACTCTTCTACTCTGCTGATGCCATGAACCCTACCTACCCCTACGCTCAGGAGAACGGCAATTGGGTAAAGAATGGTGCTGCCTCGCAAATCAATCCGCCTGGCGCTCTGCTGGCTGAAAGGGATGACACGAAGAGCATGAATTTCAATGCGCACTTGAAATTATCTTACGACATATTCCGCCACCAATCTGACAGCGGTGCAAAAGACAATCTCGGCATCACCGCTTTCGGTTCCTACAGTTATTCTTCTGACGAAAATTCTCAGTTTTGCCCCACATGGGTGTGGGCGCAAGGCAACATCTATCGTGGCGAGTCCAAGTCGGAGATGTGGATAGGCAATCTATCTATCAATTACCATCGCACATGGAATGCCAATCACACTCTGAAGGCTATGGCTGGCGCTGAATATCAAAAAGAGAAGAATAGAGGTTTTTGGACTTCAGCCAAAGACATCACCACCAACTCTATGTCTTACTACAACATCGGTGCCGCTGCTTCACGACCCTACGGAGGCACTGACAGCAACTATGAAGAGTCCTCTCTCGCCTCAGTGATGGGTAGTGTGGACTATACCTTCATGAGTCGCTATAGTTGGGTGCTCTCCATGCGTGGCGATGGTTCGTCCATAGTAGGCGACGCTCACACATGGGGATTCTTCCCATCGCTATCATTCTCGTGGGATGTAAAGAAGGAACCCTGGCTACGCCATCTTGATGCCATCACGATGCTGAAGGCGCGCACTGGCTACGGACGTACTGGCAACCTTGGTGGCATCTCCTCTTACATGACCAAGAACACTGTGCGCCAGACGGGCATTGTCTCCGTCAATAGTTCACCTACGGTGACATTTGGAATGATAAGAAACAACAATCCCGACCTAAAATGGGAGACACGCTCCACATGGAATATCGGTGCCGACCTCGGACGCTGTGGGACAACCGCTTGATACTTACCGCCGAATACTACTACTCCAAGACCACCGACATGCTCTATGCCTATGATGTGCCCGTGCCACAGTTTCCTTATGACAAACTGTTGGCAAATATCGGTGCGATGAGCAATCAAGGTCTTGAGTTTGGATTCTCCATCACGCCTGTGCAAAAGAAGGATATGCAACTAAACGTCAATCTCAACGTGGCTTGGCAGAAAAACAAACTGCTCTCACTGAGCGGTGAATACAATGGCATGCAGATGTCTGCTGCAGAGGTGACTTCGATAGGCGCACTCTCGGGAGCAGGACAGCATGGTGGCTATAATAATGTGGTGTATCAGATTGTGGGTCAGCCACTCGGCGTCTTCTATCTGCCTCACTGCAAGGGCATCATAGATGACGGCAAAGGTCACAAGTGCTATGACATCGAAGACCTTGACCACGACGGCAACGTAGACTTGAGCGATGGTGGCGACCGATATATCGCTGGTCAGGCCACGCCTAAGGTGACGCTCGGATCCAACATCAGTTTCCGCTATCGCGACTGGTATCTCTCCATACAGATGAATGGTGCCTTCGGCCACAAGATATTCAATGGCACAGGACTGGCATACACCAACATGTCAAGTTTCCCTGACTACAACGTGCTGCAGGGTGCACCAGAGAAGAATATCGTAGACCAAAACGTCTCCGACTATTGGCTTGAGAGTGGTGACTATCTCAACATACAGTATCTCACCATCGGCTACGACATACCGATGAAAAATAAAGTCGTCAAGTCGCTCCGTGTGTCGGCAAGTGTCAACAATCTCGCTACCATCACGGGATATAGCGGTCTGACACCGATGATAAACAGTTATGTGGTAAACAGCACACTGGGCATCGATGACAAGAGGACCTATCCGCTCTACCGCACCTACTCCATTGGACTGAGCGTCCAATTCTGACACACAGTTATGAATCATTAAGCTTCGGAAATTATGACACGAAACGATATGACACTTTTGTCCGCACGACTCTTTGCCGTCTTCTTCATGGTGGCCACGTCGATGACTTTCACCTCCTGTCTGAAGGACGACATGAAGGACCGACTGACGGAAGACGATATATACAACACGAAGTCTGACCTCTATGTCAATGCCGTCGCCTCGCTATACAACTACATTGGTGGCTACAACGAGAGCGAAGGACTGCAGGGCACATGCCGTGGCATCTATGACTACAACACGCTGACTACTGACGAGGCCATCATCCCCATACGCGGTGGCGACTGGTATGATGGTGGCTTATGGAATGCCATGTATCAGCACAAGTGGACTGACGACGACGAGTCGCTATATGACACGTGGAAGTATATATATAAGGTAATAGTACTTGCCAACAAATCCCTCGAAAAGATAGAGGAGAAATCATACTTATTGCAAAATGACGAGAAATCCGAATACATGGCAGAGGTGAGGGCCGTACGCGCATTGATGTATTACGAAGCCATGGACCTCTTTGGTCGCGTACCTCTTGTCACATCGTCATCAGACAAGGAGAATGTAGTACAGTCGGAGCGTAGCGAAGTGTTTAGATTCGTCTTCAATGAATTGCAGAGCATACTGCCCTACCTGCCAGGTCAACCAAGTAATACGGAGGGAGAATTTTATGGTCGTATCACCCAACCCGTGGCACATTTCCTCTTGGCAAAACTGGCTCTCAACGCTGAGATATACACCTACGACGAGTGGTATCACGGATATGCCAACCGTCACGACGGGAAGACGATATACTTCACCGTCGACGGCAAACGGATGAATGCCTGGGAGACTTGCATATACTACTGCACACTACTTGGTGATGACGGATACACGTTGGAGGATGACTACACTTTCAACTTCTCCACACACAACGAGACTTCTCGAGAAAACATCTTCACCATCCCGATGGACAAAAATCTCTATACCAATCAGTTTCACTATCTATTCCGCTCCTATCACTATGCCCATGGCGGTGTGCTGGGATGGGGCAGCGAGAACGGCACTTGCGCCACCATCTCCACGATGAAGGCCAACCACTATGGCGAGGCTGACCAAGACACACGATGCGACTACAACTTCGTGGCTGGCACAGTGGAAATAGGTGGCAATCCGATAACTCTCGACAATGGACAGCCTCTGGTATACCAACCATTTGAGGTGAAGCAGAATCTGACCAACAGTCCTTATATCCAAACAGCAGGAGCAAGAATGGCAAAATATGAAGTGGACGGCACGTCTTACATGGACGGCAAACTGCAGAGCAATGACATCGTGCTCTTCCGCTATGCTGACGCTCTGCTCATGATGGCGGAAGCGAAGGTGCGCAATGGAGAGGACGGTAGCGATGAACTCAATCAAGTGCGCTCGCGCGTGAGCATGCCGTCACGCACTGCCACGCTGGACAATATCCTCGAGGAACGCCTACTGGAACTGGTGTGGGAGGGCTGGCGCCGACAAGACCTGATACGCTTTGGCAAATTCACTGGAGCCTATGACCTCCGCGAACCACTTGACATGGAGGAAGCCACACAGTACACCATCGTATTCCCAATACCGCAAAAGTGCAGAGACCTAAACAAGAATCTCAGTCCCACATACGGCTATTAAGGCATAAAGGCGCAATTACATATCAAAGTAAGAAAAAAGCATGAGAACGCACATGAAAAATTTGGTCGTATCATCTTTTTCACCTACCTTTGCACATGAGGTTGCTTCGGTTAGATAGGGAGACTCATCAAATATAACACCTTCAAGGAGACAACTACTCTTGTCAATGGCGGGCCACATAAAGTCATCACGACCTAAGCGCATGTCGCCAGTGGATTACAAAGACCTGAGAGCTCTCTAAACTTCTTTATAAAGGAGTTTCATCACATCATCGGGGCAACCTCATTTTTTCTTTCTCCCAGCACATATTCCACTTCCCTCATAGCTAATATAGTAGTTGCAACGTCCCCGTTGCAACCAAGCAAGTATTGGTAACCATAGGAGGT
>CAVABU010000083.1:0-11968 GCA_963586965.1 Gemmiger formicilis | reverse complement strand
AGCGTGCCATTGAGACCCTGCTTGCCAGCCGAAATGGTCACCGCAAGGAGATACGATTGATGGACGGTACGTTTACACCTATCTATAGCATACAGGACAAGTTGGCGTTCACCATCGACACCAAGACCCTCAACAATTCGGTGGTGCTGCCTATTAAGTCGTATGAATCTGACGGCAAGACCGTAAAGGAATATGACACTGGCAAGGGCGTGGTGTCGCTCACCATCAAGGGCGGTTATAGCCGTGAGCTCAACAATGTCTATAATCCTGAGGAGTATCCTGCCATCTTGCGCCAGCAGTCGCGCACCAACGCTACGTCTGATCGCTGGAACTATCTCTTCTATGTGTATGACGGAAAACAGCGCTACGGCTATACCGATTATAACTCAACAAATGGTGATGGCAACTATGCAGCCGATGGTGATAGCTTTAAAAAGACTGTCAACACCATCCCGCTGCATATCGACGGTGTGCAACTCGTCAACAACCAAGCGAGCACAGGCGTTAATGGCGCTGCCATCCACTATGAAGATGTGGCTGACAACATCACGTCGCCTACTGCCGCCCACGTGTCGGACAACACCTACTACACCGATGCCGAAAACCGCGACGAGTCCTCGAAGTCGACAGACAACGAACCCACCAACTACTATGAGCGAAAGATAGACAAATACTATACCGATGCCACCTATACCACAGAGTCGGCAACGGAGACACCTTATGTCACCTATAAGTATTTGGATAACGACGCCAACAAGATCATCATCAGTAAGAGCAAGATCATGAACAGCGGTTCGTATGTCAGTGGCGACTACACCACCAGTGCGGTCTACATTGGCAAGAACGGCGGTAATGCACTGCTCTATAACGATGTGATGCATAGCAACAATGGTAACCCACTCGTGTCGGCTGTCATCACCACCATTGTCAATAACACCTACGCTCTCAACAAGGGACGCGTGGACCTCAATGGTGAGAACACCCGTGTGTCTACTCTCGACATCAATCAGGGTGGCACTGACTATGATGAGGATGGACCTATGCTGGCTCCTTCCCATCCACGACGTGCACCGTCTGCTGCTACGTCGTCAGCAATATACAACTCCGTGTTCTGGCGCAATAACGACAACAACACGCAGTTTATCCTTCCAGGATTTATCAGCGCTAAGAAGTCGGGCGCAATATTCTCTCACAATGCCGTGACAGGATTTAGAAATGATGTCATTGACTATTCGCTCCATGACATACCTGAAGAGAATTACAATGTGGGACTCTCTGATGACAACACTGATGTCATCTATGGTCCTAACTTCACCGATCCTAAACTTGATGCCACCACAGATGCTGACATCGAGGCGCGTGACTTCACTCTGCAACCGTCATTGCGTCTGCTCAATAAGGGAAGTGATGACCTCTATCAGGATAATGTGACTAAATATCCTGATACATATAATATATATGACTTGGCATGGCTGACCACCACACGCAAGGATGCTGCTGGTGAAGAGCGCTTCTGCTATGACATAGACCTCGGTGCCTATGAGTATCAGAACAACCTCAACCGCATCATCTATGTCAATCCTAACATGAGCGTGACTGGACTGGGCAACTCTTGGTCTGACCCTGTGGCTTACGGTAACTTGCAGGCTGCCATCGACCTTGCCTCGGTATATCATGTGAATAACACTGGCGAGGAGGCTTACGTCTTCGTCAAGGGCGCTGGCTCTAATAATACTGGCTTGCATCTCGGTGAGTCCATCACCATGCGCAATGGCGTGAGCATCTACGGAAGCATCCTGCCGACTCGCACTGAGGACTGTCCTTACACCGAACATGACAATAACGGCACGATGATGCGTTACTATAATCAGGATGACATCGATGCCTACGTGACGACTCTCACTGCCGAGCGCGGAGGTGTGGCAAGCCCTGCTGCCAACCGCACCACTGTCAGTGGCATCAAGACTCCTTCATCGACCACATTTGATGAAGACAATGACGGCATCGTGGCTCTTGTTGACGGATTTGATGTGACAGCCACGACCAGTAGCAATCCTACGGGTAAGGTGACCGAACCAGTCATCAACGTGCAACCGATGAATACGTCGGGACATGTGGCTCTGCGCAATATCATCGTGCACGACAATGACGCTTCTGCCACCAACCTTATGAATATCGCCAATGTGAACAATGCTCTGATATATGAAGCCCTGTTCCGTGACAATAAGGTAAGCTCGACGGGGTGCCAGTTGCGCATCCTCTCTAACGGATACGGCGTGAACCTCACCGTGGAGGGCACAACGGTGGGTGCAGACAACAGCACCGTCTACAATGGTACGGATGACTTGACGAAAGACCATATCTTCAATTCGCTCATCAACTACGGTGGATACACCGCTACGGAGAATACTCTCTCGGGCTACAACTATAAGGTGGCTGACCGCAACCTCAACTATCAGCTCACGGAGAAGTCTACACACATCGATCAATGTGCCGCCACTAACCCGATAGCGAGCGTGACGAATCTGGCACAGTTTATTAATTATACCACTGACCGCGATTTGCTCGGCAATCTGCGTCTGCTCAATGGCGTAAGTGCGAAGAATAAGATAGACCGTGGCGCCTTTGAGACATGGCGTGTGGACAATGATGTGGTCTGCACATCCAAGGATGCAAGTGGTAACTTCACCAACTACTATCCGCACCAAGGATCGGTGGTCTACATCATGCAGGGCAAGAACCTCGTGATGGAACCCTATGAGACCTCTACTACCGACGACGTTACCACACAGACATCGGGCACATCACTCCAACCAGCCTACCTGCTCGTGCAGGAGGGAGCATCGCTCTATGGCAATGGCAATGCCGTGAATGTGGGTTATGTGGGACTCGAGCGTCAGGTGAGCAAAGATGGTCAGATGGTGAGCTTGCCTTATGACATGCACTATCTGGGATTTGACCAAAAGACCAATGGCGTGGGCATACCATCTTATGATAACTCTGGTGTGCTGACTCTCGCCTCTACCACTGCAGAGGCATACTCTTATAATGGTGTGTCACGCTCAGCATGGAACTCGGCATTCTATGACACCCAGTCCGCCTATTGGTCACAGTTGGCTGATGATGTGGCGAAGACTGCAAATACGGGCATACTCTATAAACCTGCCTCCACCACCTCTTACCGCTTCACGGCGCAAGGTGACGCAGACAATATGAATACCTTCGTCTACACCGAGACTGCTGGCGACATCAGCAAGACGGTGACGCTGACACAGTATGATGACCGCACATCTACTAATGGCGCTGCAGACTTCACGGAGAAGGAGGACATGGGATGGAACTGTATCGGTCTGCCATGGCTCGTCAGCGAGTATGACCCATCAGAGCAGGAGACTCTTAGCGGTGACGAGCACTACAATATGGACATACCGCACACCATGTGGCTATGGTATGATGGCAAGACTTATCCTGACGGCACTACCGCTGCCGATGGTGACGGAGGTTTCTATAGCGTCAACTCATGGGATACCACCGACTGGCATCTTGCTACCGACGCCAAGGCTTGCATTTGGGCTGGTGAGGGCATCTTCACTCAGACAGCAGCAGTGTCATCGACGGAAGACCTGACATTCTATCGTCCTGTCTACACCGCCACAAGTCCATCTAAGGGTGCTACTCTCGACGAAGAGAATGCCGAAGGCGAGGTAAAGACCACGCGTCGCAATACCCGCTACTATGTCACCGACAGTAGCATCGATGAAGGCAACACGTCGCTGAGCATCCGCGTCCGCGGTCACGTGCTCTATGTCAACGGTCTGCAGGGTGGCGAGAGCATCACCATCTATGACACCGTAGGTCGCATCTACAATATGGCGCGCGCCACGGGTGAGCAATACTCCACCGCCGTTCCTGCCAACGGCATCTACGTCATCCGTGTGGACAACACCACCCAGAAGTTCGTCGTGAAATAATATAACAAAACGCAAAATATGCAAACCAATATTACCCGTATACTCCTCTGCCTGATGCTCTTGATGGGCATTGGCACCGCGACGGCATTTGCCGACAACCTCTACGTCATCACTGATGGCAATGGCAATTATCTTGCCAACAAGAGTGGTACGCTTGCCAACGCCGACACCTTCGACCCCAAGACTTGTGTGTGGACATACTCGTCGGATGACAAGATGGCTAATCAGGAGAAATATCTTTCACGCAGTAGTAGTGATAAGACTATATTGTCGGTGGAATCGTCGTCTTCTACTGAGTGGACAATCACCGACTACAAGGTGTCTAACAAAGGTCAACGTAACTCCTATTATATCTATTATAATAATGGCACGTGGTCGGCAACGACAACTCAGGCATCTGGTAGTAATTGCTATGCGGTCACCAAGGTGGAGACTGATGCGGTAGAAAGTTTGACACTGGATTATACGGACGACATAGAGCACATATTTGAGCGTGTGGATGATCATCGTGACTATACTGCCAACTTGTCCTACACCCCTGCTTACAATACTTACACATGGACTACCGATGACGCAAGTGTCATCACATATTACACTTCTACTGACAACTCCTATGTGTCATCGTCCAAGCCAGAGGCTATCACCACGGCATCGTCCTACAAATGGGAAGAATCCTGTTCTGAAAACAACGTGACACTCGAAGTGGATGACGAAGATCCATCCTTGGCTACGGCATCATACGATAGCAGATTTGATGAAGACACTAATGTCACCTTCACTGTCACTGCATCTATCGCAAAAGATAGTAAATTCATAACCTCGGATGTCACATTGACCGCTACGGATGTAGTCACGCTGAAGTCTCGCTATATAACCAATCTGCAATTGTCGGTAGACAAGACGACGCTGTATGTAGGAAACACTGCCACGACAACCTATAATGGTTGGTGGGATGAAGATAATGCCAAGGTCACTTTCTCTTCTTCAAATGCGGACATCGCTGAGGTGAGTGGCGCAGGTGTCATCACCGCCAAGAGTACGGGTGGCGCTGATGCTACAAGTGTCACGATAACGGTGAACACGTCCCAGACCGACGACTATGAAGCGGGTTCGGCAAGTATCAGCATCACCATAAAGAAATACCCCACATCCCTTCATCTCCAGTATGACAAGTCTACTCTGACCTATGGCGAGGACGCACCCGCACTCACTAATGCCACCATCACCAATACGGTGAACGATACTGCGGTGACTGGCACGGTGTATTACTCCAGTAGCGACCGCAGCGTCGACGTGAACTCCACCACTGGTGCGCTCACCATCAACCATGCGGGCACTGCCACCATCACTGCCACATATTATGGTGACGACACTCATATCAAATCCTCTGACACATTCACCATCACTGTGAGCAAGGCAACCTCTAAGGTGAGCTTTGAGCATGACAGTTATATAGCGCAGTTGACTCATGACTTCGAGTCGCCTGTGGCAACGCTCTCTCCTGAGGGTATTGGCGATGTGACCTATAGTTACACCAGCGACACCAATGACCTCATCTCCATCAATGCCACGACAGGCGAGGTGACACTGGGCACTGCCACTGGCACTGCCACCGTGACTGCCACCTTTGCTGGCAACGACTGCTATGAGGCATCGTCCGCTTCCTATGTGCTGACCGTGACCAGTAAGGAAATACCACAAATGACATTTGACATCAGTAAGATGAAACTGTATGTGGATGAGATGGTGACGGTGACAGCCACTACCAATAGCACCAACGGCATCACATTCTCTACGACAGATGAGTCTATCTTTACCGTTAGCGACAAAGGATTGATCACTGCCAAAGTTGAGGGCGTGGCATCCTTGAGGATAACATCGCTGGAGGATGACACCTACTTAGAGGTCAATGCCGACCTGCCTATAATGGTGAAGAGATATCCCACAAAGGTGGAGGGTATATATGCCCAACAGACATATTACACTGACCATGTGGGCAACATCATCCCTGAGTTGACGCTCCATGAGACGGTCAACAATAATGTGGTGCGTATGAGCAAAGATGAACTGTCGTTTAGCGTGGCTGACAACGGCGTGCTGACGGTGGATGAGTCGACAGGTCAGGTCACACTCTTAGGAGATGGTGGCACGGTAGCCATCACTGTGGCTTATGCAGGCAACTATAAATACGAACCGTCTGAGTCGAGCATCATCATCACCGTCAAGAAGGTGACATCGCCTGGCACTTTCGTGCGACTGAAAAATACTACTGGCTCTTATCTCTCTTCTGATGGTACCACGGTGACATCATCGACAACATCAGATGAGTCGTCCATAATATGGTATGGCACCGACCGCTCACTGCTCTTCTATCAGTGCGGTCTCTATCTGAAGGATGCCACGCCATCGCTCTCTGCAGTGATGGACAATGGCGTGAGTGGCACTAACTTCACCCTGACACACAATGGTGACCTCTACAATATCAGTGACGGCACCAATACACTCACGCTTGGTGACAGCCAGGACTGGTCTATCGAGGAGGTGGAATATCTGCCCGTGACATTCAATTCCGTGGGTAAGGGTTTCTCCACATTCTATTGCCCTACGGATGTGACCTGTCCTGCAGGTGTCTTGGCTTATTACCCCACAGCACGCATTGCCGACACGAGTGATGAGGCAGACTATGTCATCACACTGCAGAATATCAATGGTGGATATATCCCTCACGGCACGCCAGTGGTGCTACAGACTAATTACATCAGCACGTATAAATTTTATATCGTGGACGAAGCGAATCATAATATCACTGATGCATGGGACGGCCTCGTAGGCACAGTGCCAGCCATCACCACCTCGTCAGTATATGCCGATACGCAGTGTCCTTACACCTTGCAACCGCAGAAGGCGGGCTCGTCCGTAGGTTTCTATCCATGGGAGAGCGCCAAGCATAATGCCATCAGCGCCTTCCGTTGCTATATCCCTGGTGCGAGCGCATCCAATGCCAAAGCCTTCCGCTTCATCTTCGCTGACGACACCACGGATGGCATCACCGACATAGACCTCCAGCCCTCCGACACCACATATTATTATAATCTGCAGGGCATCCCCATGGGCACGGATTACAATGCTCTCCCCGCCGGCATCTACCTGCACGCCGGCAAGAAGGTCGTGAAGAGGCCATAGGAGGTACGGCGCCCCCGCCGTACCATCGCATGAAGGAAATCGCTATAAAATATAATCCCCTTGAGAGTGGGTACGGCGGGGGCGCCGTACCTCCTAAAGAATACCAAGCATAATGTCGAAGTAGAAACATCCATCTTTTTACAATCACGAGAATGTAACTATAGGAGGTACGGCGCCCTCGCCGTACCATCGCAAGCAATCGCTATAAAATATAATCCCATTGAGAGTGGGTACGGCGAGGTCGCCGTACCTCCTAAAGAATACCAAGCATAATGTCGAAGTAAAAACATCCATCTTTTTACAATCACGAGAATGTAACTATAGGAGGTACGGCGCCCTCGCCGTACCATCGCAAGCAATCGCTATAAAATATAATCCTATTGAGAGTGGGTACGGCGAGGTCGCCGTACCTCCTAAGAATACTACAAATGACTATGCGCAATGATCCCCTGAAATTCGTGAATCGTCACGAATATATCCAGATTACAGGTAGCAAGCTCCCACACTGGAATCAGAACGACTGTGTGCAGTTCGTCACTTTCCGTCTTGCAGACTCTCTTCCTCAGTTAAAGTTGCAAGAGTATAGGCAGATGAGAGAAGATTGGTTGCGTCAGTATCCACTACCATGGGATGACTCCGTGAAAGAAGAATATCAGAATACATTGGGCATTGTCATTGATAAGTGGATAGATGCTGGGTATGGTGAATGCATACTCAAAGATAAGCATATCAGGGATATCACGGCAGATGTCATTATGAATGATCAGAGATGTGACATCTATGCTCTCGTCATCATGCCCAATCATGTGCACGTATTAATGACTCCAAGAGAGGACAATAGCGTTCATGAGATTGTTGGACGTTGGAAAAGTGTTTCTTCACATATCATCAATAAATATATAGGAAAGAAAGGTAGTGTGTGGGAACGAGAAAGTTTCGATCGCTTGGTAAGAAACTCTCAAGACTTTGAGGAATATATGTCGTATATCATAGACAACCCAAAGAATCTTTCATCAGACTGGTATACCCTAGTAGTTGTAGGCCAAGAGAAATAGGAGGTACGGCGCCCCCGCCGTACCATCGCAAGCAAGTAATCGCTATAAAATATAATCCCCTTGAGAGTGGGTACGGCGGGGCGCCGTACCTCCTATATTACCATAGACCCCTTTGAGCTGGTACGGTGGGGCGCCGTACCTCCTATATTACCACAGACCCCCATTGAGGATGGTACGGCGAGGTCGCCGTACCTCCTATACTACTATTTATCCCGCAAATCTCTTGCCATATGGCAAATTATTACTAACTTTGCGTGTGATGTGTGCATACACCTCACACCGTGGATTCTATTACGTATACAAAAACAATTAAAAGCCTTATAAAGATGAAGAATTTTTGTAAAAGTCTGTCGTTGATGGCTACTGCTGCTATCTTCGCTGCTGCTCCATTGAGCAATGCCGTGGCAGGCGACCTTACTCGACTTGTGGACCCCTATATCGGATCGGGCGGTCACGGTCATGTGTTTGTCGGCGCTAACGTACCATTCGGTATGGTGCAACTTGGCCCTACAGAGAACTACCAGGGATGGGACTGGTGCTCAGGTTATCACTATAGCGACAATGTCATTGTCGGTTTTAGCCACACTCACCTCAGCGGTACGGGATGTGCTGACCTCGGCGACATCGCCCTGCTACCTCTCGCTAATGAGAGCCAGACACAGTTGACTTTCACTCATGACAATGAGACCGTGCGCCCAGGTTATTATGCAGTGAGCGTAAATAATCCTGACGTAAAGGTGGAACTCACCGCCACGGAGCGCGTAGGTTTCCATCGCTACACTTTCGCCAATGGTGCGAAGAGCAATCTCATGGCGATAGACCTCAAGCAGGGTGTCGGCGACATCATGACCGACTGTCTGTTTAATCAGGAGACACCTACCCGTATCACTGGTATGCGTCGCTCACGTGGATGGGCTGCTGACCATAGATACTACTTTGATATGGAGTTTTCTGCCCCTGTCACCATCGTGCAGAAGGGCGAAGATGGTCGCACCATCGTGTCTGCCCAGACTGATGGCAAACCGCTACTCGTGAAGGTGGCTATCTCTGCCGTAGACATCATGGGTGCCAAGGACAATATGGCTGCCGAACTCCCTGGATGGGACTTTGATGCCACAGTGACGGCTGCTGACAATGCATGGGAGAAACAACTCGCTCGCATCAGCGTCAGCGGAGGCACTGCCGACCAGCAGAAGGTGTTCTACACAGCGATGTATCACTTCATGGAGGCTCCATCACTCTTCTGCGATGCCAATGGTGACTACCGCGGTGCTGACGGCAAGGTGCACAAGGCTGACTTCAAGAACTATAGCACCTTCTCACTCTGGGACGCCTATCGCTCGGCTTATCCACTGATGACCCTCGTATGTCCTGAGATGCAGAAAGACCTCACAGGATCATTCCTCGCCATCTACAAGGAGCAGGGCAGACTCCCCATCTGGCATCTCTCAGGATGGGAGACCGACTGCATGGTGGGTAGTTCATGCGTGCCAATCTTGGCTGACTTGGTGCTCAAAGGTTTTGTGAAGGACAAGGAAGCAGCCTACGAGGCACTTAAGGGCTCTATGCTCTACAACAATCGCTCACTGCCTCTGCTCAAGGAGTATGGTTACATCCCTTGGGATAAAGACAAGGACAACGAGACCGTGGCTAAGGGCTTGGAATACTGCCTCGATGACGCTGGTGTGGCAAAGGTGGCAAAATTGCTTGGCAAGGAAGACGACTACAACTACTTCTACAACCGCAGTAAATCTTACAAGAAATATTTCGACCCTGCTACACGTTTCATGCGTGCCGTAGACACCAAGGGCGTGTTCCGCACACCATTTGATCCATTTGACGCTGCACACCGCATCAATGACTATACCGAGGGCAACGCTTGGCAGTACACCTTCCTCGTGCCTCATGACGTGCACGGACTGGTGAACCTCTTCGGTGGTGAGAAGCAGTTTGTCAGCAAACTCGACTCCCTGTTTGTCGTAGAGGGTTCGCTTGGCGAGAATGCTTCTCCTGACGTGAGTGGTCTTGTGGGCCAGTATGCACACGGCAACGAACCGAGTCACCACGTGATATATATGTACAACTTCATCGGCCAGCCATACAAGGCTGCACGTCGTCTGCGTCAGATGATGAGCGAGATGTACACCACCAACTATGATGGTCTTAGTGGCAATGAGGATGTAGGTCAGATGTCGGCATGGTATATCCTCTCTGCCGTAGGTCTCTATCAGGTGGATCCTTCAGGTGGTCGCTTCATCATCGGTTCGCCACTCTTTGGCAAGGCTTCGCTGAATGTAGGTGGTGGCAAGACCTTCTCAGTGGTGACGAAGAACAACTCCGCCAAGAATATGTATGTGCAGAGTGTGCGTCTCAATGGTAAGTCTTACACCAAGAGTTACATCGACTACGCTGACATCGTCAAGGGTGGCACGCTCGAGTTGACTATGGGTGCCAAACCATCAAAGTGGGGCACTGCAGTCAAGGATAGGCCGTGAAAGATGGAAATCATAGGAGGTGCGGCGCCCTCGCCGTACCATCGCAAGAAAGAAAATGGTAATGTAGTAGGTGCAGCGTCCTCGCTGCACCCCTCAAGCGAGAATCTTCCTTTGCAACGGTTGCAGCGGGGACGCTGCAACTACTATAGAATGGTAATCATAGTAGGCGAAGCGTCCTCAATTTTTTTTCTCTAAACAATGCACGCATCCAAAAAGTTATTTTTAACTTTGTCATGTAAATATCTTGCTTTAAATGTCATAATATGCAATTCTCAGTTAAGGACATAGCCGAATATATAGTGATGCTCATAGCATCATTCGCACGTCATTACAAAGTGACAGAGGCAGAGGCTTATGCCTATCTCCATCGGTATGGTGCCATCCGCTGGGCACATGATTTTTATGATGTGATGCATACTCAGTCATTTGATGATATGGTGGAGGCCACTGCTGCTTATTGCCGTCGGAAAGGAGGCAATCTATGATGACGCTATATCATGGTTCTAATGTATATATAGAAAGCATCGATTTGGAAAAGTCACGACCAAACAAAGATTTCGGTCGAGGGTTTTATCTGTCAGATGACCAAGAGCAGGCTTTGCGCATGGGACAACTGAAAGTCAGCATTGAGGGTGGCGAACCTGTGCTTAATACTTTCCTCTTTGACGAGCAGTTACTTAATAATGGAGAGATGAAGGTAAAGACATTTGATTCTTATACAAGAGAATGGGCAGACTTCATCTTCCTCAATCGAAATAATAAGTCCCTAAATCCTGCCCATGACTATGATATAGTCTATGGTCCGATAGCCAATGATAGGGTAGGTGTGCAGATAAGTAAATATGAGGCAGGTGACATTACACTTGACCAATTTATGGAAAAGTTGAAGTATATGAAAGGCATCACCTTTCAATATTATTTCGGTACGAAACGTGCAATATCTAAATTGCAAAGGATATGATGGAAACTAATGTTACAGCAAGAGAAGTCTTGTATATGAAAGAACAGCTTACTATCCGTATGATTCAGATATTGACGGAAGAGCAAGGCTATTCTCTTGAAGATGCTTTTGACAAGGTCTACACTTCTCCTATTTATGAGAAGTTGGGTGACGCTAAGACGGGACTCTTCTATCAGTCTCCACGTTACGTCATGTCCTACCTATAAGGCCCCATTACTTAGTGCGTCGCCTCATACCATGCGGTGCTCTTGATATATGACGTGGCTTGGTAGTTAAGAGATGGGTCGCTGATGGTCAGACCGC
>CAVABU010000082.1:0-12009 GCA_963586965.1 Gemmiger formicilis | reverse complement strand
TAGCACAGAAATATCTGGTCTATGCCAAGGATTTGAAGAAAGATGGTGATACGCTTTGTGTACCTATTTATATGGTTCCATTGTTGCCCTAAATAAATGGAAGTTATTTGTGTTGAACTTGCTCATCACCTACACATGGCACCGCAAGCGCACAGCCTACAAGATAGTAAAGCCATAGGTAGTAGTTGCAACGTCCCAGCTGCAACTACTATTTTATTAGAAATAAACGCCTAAACCAATCTTTAGTCCGAAGCGACTCTTATTAGCAAAGTCTGACAATGACATGTCATAATAGACGCTCGGTTCGATAGTGAGATTCTTATTCAGAAAGAAGCAATATCCCACCTCTGGAGTAATCTGCAGGTCATTGTAATCAGTGGCTCTGTGGAGATATTTGACGCCTGCCTGGAGGAATATTCCATTCTGCTCTATATAGTAACGGCATTTGGCACCGAGATAGAGTTCCTGTAGGTCAGAATTGCTATAGGTGAAACCTGCACCTGCAGCCACCAACCAGTCATCACGAAACATATAACCAGCATTGACACCCACACCGAGTTGCATCTTAGTGGTCTCACTATAGGAGATACCAGCGCCATCAAAACTTGTAGCTATATAAACCTTACCTTCCTCAAACTGTGCGAAAGAAGAGGCAACTCCAAATACGGCAAACATGGCCGCGAGGATGATTTTCTTCATATTGTAAACCTTATTTATTTGTTCAACTACCAAAGTTAGTTGATTTTTCTCAATTCACACAATAATAGACGTAATTATTCTCGTTTTTTAGTCAAAACGGAACACATTGGAGTAATTAATAGTAGGAGGTACGGCGCCCTCGCCGTACCCCGCAAAGAGATAAACTATATATGGAATTCTTGCTTGAGATGGTACGGCGAGGGCGCCGTACCTCCTAATGACGCTGCAACTACTATGATTTCTTCTTTGGCTTGCGTCGTGCCCAACCCTCTTCACTGAAGTCTGGTTCTTCGCCTACCAATTGTGTATTCTTACCTTTCTTTCCCTTCTTCTTTCCATTTACCACCGTGTCGCCACGCAATACCACGGCATCACCACCAGAGAAGAATTGGCGCCAGTCGTCATTGTGCTGTTTGCCACCATCATATCCGAAGGCTGCCTTGCGCGACTGCACACCATCACGACGGCTATCACGACGTGGCTTTGACTGACGCTGACCATCACGTCTGCTACGATCATTACGACCACCATTGTCACTTCGGCGCGTGTTAGCAGGAGCCTGGCTCTTGTCCTCGCTACGATTGCAACGTACCTCTATACCACGATAATACACACCGCTGATAGATGACATCACATACTCGGCATCATCCACTGGCACTTCGATGTAGGCAAACTTACTATAGAGGTCTATATGGCCCACCTTCTGTTTTCCTCCTAGATGCTTATTGAGGAACTGCATGCATACACCAGGATAGAACCCGTTGTCCTTGCCAAGATTGATAAAGAGACGCTCGTATCCCTCCTCCGTCGTGCGTGAACCACGTTGTGACTTCTTAGCATTATCGCCCTTCTCCTTCTTTCCCGATGGCTTCTCTATTTCGGGAGCATCAGCATAATATGAGAGGAAGCGACCGAAGGTCATCGTGACAATCTTCTTTATTATATCCTCCTTGTCTACAAATTCGAAGTGGCGATTGATTTCTTCCATGAATGGTTCGATAAGTTCTTCATCCACATCCATCTTCATGATGTCATCCATCGCCTTGTAGAGTTGCTTGGTGCATATCTCACGTGGTGTAGGCAGAGTGCCATCAACGAATTTCTTGCCTATTATCTTCTCCACGTTGCGCACGCGGAACTGTTCCTTCACATGTATAATCGATATACTCGTGCCATTCTTGCCTGCACGTCCTGTACGACCTGAACGGTGCGTATATGACTCTATGTCATCTGGCATACCATAGTTGATGACATGAGTGAGGTCATCTACATCAAGTCCGCGGGCAGCTACGTCAGTAGCCACAAGCAACTGCACCGTGTGCTGACGAAACTTCTGCATCGTCTGGTCACGCTGTGGTTGTGAGAGATCTCCATGGAGCGACTCTGCATTATACCCATCCTTAATGAGTTTGTCTGCTATCTCCTGAGTCTCAAGTTTGGTGCGACAGAAGATGATGGCATATATCTTAGGATAGTAATCCACGATACGCTTCAGCGCAAGATACTTATCCTTGGCATGTACGAGATAGTATACATGATTGACATTTTCAGCACCCTCATTTCTTGATCCCACGACTATCTCCTTATACTTGCCGAGATAGCGCTTTGCCACCTTCTCCACTTCCTTGCTCATGGTAGCGGAGAAAAGCAGTTTTCTCACTTCACCTTCGCCATCAGAAGCCTGTGGCAGAGCATTGAAAATATCCTCAATATCATCCTGGAAACCCATATTGAGCATCTCGTCAGCCTCATCGAGCACCACCGACTTCACATTGTCGAGTTTGGCGATGCCACGGTTCTTAAGGTCGATAAGACGTCCCGGTGTAGCCACGATGATCTGCGCACCATGACGCAAGGCGCGTATCTGCTGATCCATTCCAGTACCGCCATACACAGGGACAATTCTCACATTCTCCGTATGTTTGGCAAAGTCATTAAGGTCATCAGATATCTGTAGGCACAACTCACGTGTAGGGCTCAATATCAGAGCCTGAGTCTCCTTCTTTGTGGGGTCAATGCCTTGAAGTGTCGGTATGCCGTAAGCGGCAGTCTTGCCAGTGCCAGTCTGTGCAAGTGCTATAAGATTGTCTTTTTCACCGATAACGAAAGGGATTACTGCCTCCTGGATAGGCATGGGATAAGCGAAGCCGAGTTCTTCTATCGAACGGCGTATCTCCTCCGATACACCAAGTTCCTCAAATGTCATAAAAATCTGTGTATTATAAAGTAAAGTGCAAAGTTACGCAATATAACTGAATTTCCGTGACTTTCATATTGTTTTAACCCATAAAAGAAGTAATTTTGCGCCATACCTCCTATATGTTTGGTTACAGCGGGGACGCTGCAACTACTAATAAATGTTTGACTCACTAATTCATAAATCAGAATAAAACAACAACAATATGCGCAAGAGAAAAAGTAGTTTCAGTAGTATCGTCATCCTCGTGCTGGTGATGATTGGCACCTATGGATGGAATAAGTTAGGTTCGCAGAATACACATTCTGAGGACACACAAGTGTCAGAGAAAACATCCCATGCTGGCACCACTACCACCACTGTGACAGACAGTGGCGAGAGTTATGAGATACCCACCATCACTATCAAGGGATTACCATCACAAATACTGAAACGCTATTCCTACACCACATCATACAATAAGGACACGCGCAATCCCAACTGGGTGGGTTGGTCACTGACTTCAGACCACACCGATGGTGATTATGCACGCAAGAATCATAAGTTTACTGAAGACACCGACGTGCCCGAACCAAGGGCCACATACGCTGACATACGCGAAAGTGAATGCGGATACCAGCGTGGACATATGTGTCCTGCGGGTGACAACAAGTGGTCATACGAAGCTCAGAAGGATGCCTTTCTCATGACCAACATTTGTCCGCAAAACGGCAACCTCAATCAGCATGACTGGAAATATCTGGAAGAAGAATGTCGCACATGGGCTGGGAAATACGGCAAGATATACATTGTGGCAGGTCCAATATTCTATAGTAAAGACTACAAGACCGTGGGAGAACACCAAGTGGCTGTGCCTGATGCTTTCTTTAAGGTCATACTCCGCATAGGCGAGACATCCACAGACACCAAGGCCATAGGATTCATCTATGCCAACCAGACGGGACATCACAAGATGGATTACTATGTGCGCACCGTAGACGAGGTGGAAGAAGCCACAGGCTATGACTTCTTCTCACAACTTGACGACACTATAGAGAATGTCATAGAGAAGAATAGCGACCTCAGTGAGTGGTAATACTGCCAAATATGGAAAGAGGATGTACCAATTTTGTTTTGATACATCCTCTTTTCATTAAGCGGATATTGATATCCTTTATACTTTAGTAAGCGGAGATATTATTGATGTAGATGTCACCCTCGCATGATACGAAGCGCACGCGGAGCTGCTTGGCAGTAAACTCGGTGCAAGGCAGTATGCGCTTGTAACCTATAGTGGTGGTCTGCTCGCTACATGGCACTGGTTTCCATGTGCCCTTACCGTCATTATATTCCACAGCAAACTTAGCCACGTGCTGACCATTAGGGATGTATTCCTGGAGCACTATGTACTTTATAGTGGCAGGCTTCTTCATCTGGAATGTCACTGTAGGAGTGGCATCCTTTGCTGCTGGTGCCCAGTACTTGTCATAGTCTGCATCAGCCACATTGGCACCAGCCTCAGCGGATGACTTCTTAGAAGAAACCTTTACTTTGGCGCCTGCCAAGAGATTATTGGCGAATGTAGATTCCTTGATGTTCTTATAGTCTACCAGCGAGCGTGCATCTATATCATTGATGACACCATCAGCATCTGGTGGCACATTGAGAAGGAAGGTACCATTTCTACCTACACTCTTCAGATAGAGATCAAAAAGTTCCTGGCCAGTTCTCACCTTGCTGTCTTCCTTAGCATGATAGAACCATCCTGGACGGATACTTACATCACACTCAGAAGGTATCCACTTAGTGCCGTTCTTGTGACCTACAGTGAGTTCACCTGACTTAGGATAACCAGGATATACATCCTCATAGCGGAGGAATGACCAGTTGGTCTCACCTGCGATACCCTTCTCATTACCTACCCAGCGACAACCAGGACCACCATCGGAGAAGATGATAGCATTAGGCTGGAGTTCGTGGATGAGAGCGAAAAGACTTTCAAATCCGTAGTATGTTCTGCGGTCTATCTGTCTTGTCTCACGTGCACCGCCATAATAGCCGTCACCACCATTGGCACCATCGAGCCACACCTCGCTGATCTCGCCATAGTTGGTGAGGAGTTCGCGCATCTGGTTGCGATAGTACTCCACATAGGAAGGCTGGCCGTAGTCGGCACGGTTTCTGTCCCATGGAGAGAGATAGACACCAAACTTCAGGCCATACTTCTTACAAGCCTTTGCCATGTCGCCCACGATGTCACCCTTACCATCAAGATAAGGAGAAGAAGCTATGGAAAAGTTAGTATACTTAGATGGCCAAAGACAGAATCCATCGTGGTGCTTTGCCACGATGATGACCTGCTTCATGCCACCATCCTTAAGGATCTTTGCCCACTTGTCGCAGTCGAGGTTTTTGGGATTAA
The DNA here is from genome assembly GCA_963586965.1 of Gemmiger formicilis. GTDB lineage: Bacteria > Bacteroidota > Bacteroidia > Bacteroidales > Bacteroidaceae > Prevotella. The sequence goes on along the minus strand of CAVABU010000082.1, from coordinate 6,712 downwards.
AGTTCTTTGGATCGAAATCACCATAGCCCCACTCCACATTGTTGATACTGTTAGGACCGAAATGGATGAAGGCATAGTTCTCCATCTTTTGCCACTCCACCTGCGCGGGAGTAGGATTAGGACTTTGCGCACTGGCACACAGTACGAAGGAAAGTAGAATTAAGAGCGCAGAAGCTCTTGAGATTAAAGTTTTCATAATGTGTTAATTAAATAAATGGTTATGTCATATCTTCATATTAGTCAAGAAAGCCTTAGCACTGCCGAAGCGCAAGAACATGTCGAGTCTGACGGGCACATGGCGACTGTCATCTGTGACATAAAATCTGGCTATCTCCTTGTATTTATTCTTGGTATATTCGTAATAAGAGAGTTTCAGACAATTATATTTCTTACCGTTGTCTCCCTTTACAGTCTCTCTACCAGTAAATTTCAGTTTTGCCTTTAATATCTTCGTGCCGTCCGTGATGTCTACAGGCACTTCATATCCATCCTTCCAATTGGTAGGGTCAAAGGAGCGTGCTCGCTGAAATAAATTCACCATATCGTAGACACAGTGTGAGAAAGCCTTGGTCTCACGCGAATGTGTCCCGTCATTATTCTGTCGGTGCAGTTTTATCTGACAGTTGCCATTAGGATAAGAGTAGCGTGCTTCATCCACCGTATACCAGTCACCCTCACGTGCTCCCTTACGATAGTAGAGCGGCACCATATCAGTGGTGACATATCCTATGAGAGTGTCACGCAGCACGAAGAAGTCATCCAGTCGGCCATTGCCCCTGGTAAGCAGTGAGGTGCGAAACGCCTTCTTTCCACCGTATGTGGTCTCTACTGTCGACATGGTGGCAGTGCCAGCCTTCACCCACACGAATTTCCAGTTGTAGTAAAGGTTGTAGGAGATATATTCCGCTCCCTTTATTGCCGTATTGCGAAAACTGCACTGCGCATGCATATGCAGTGTAAGCAATGATAATGATAATATGGCAAACAGTTTCTTAATCATGTCACTTCAAGTATTCAGGTAGTTCTATTCCTTTGTCCTGTGCGCGCTTGAGATTTCTATTCTGCAGAGCCTTCTTCTTCTGCGAAGCCTTGGTCTTCATCAGTTTTGCAGGTTTCTGCTGATATAGTGGGCGGTCGTCAGGATTCCAAGTCTCAGATATATCCCATTTGGCACGGCATTTTATCTCTTTCGGATAATAGTAGACTTGCTCAGGCTGGAGCAGGTCATCATATTTACCCGTATCCCACTTGCCGTTGCCATTGCTGTCGACTATGACCTTGAGATAGTATTCCTTCTCATTGAGATATTCAAACTTAGCCTTACCATTGTCGGTCGTCACCACCTTGGCAGTCTTGTCGCCCGACTCGAGGAGTTCGCATATGAGATTCTTTCCTGCGAGTGAAGGGATGTTGATCTGGAAGGTGCCGTATTCCTCGAGAGCCTTCACCTTAAATCCGAACTTCTCCTTCTTGGTCACCTTGTCGTAGATATCGGTAAAGGCAGCAGAGTCAGTCTCAAAACTGTATTCCAGACCTGGTTGCCATGCCGAGAGTATCTCCAAAGTGCGCATATTGGCATTGGGCTTGTCACGCATCTGCCAATCCACATTATACCACGTAGAATCGCGCTTCATATATAGGTGCACCATCGAGGTGTCTATCTTAGCCAGCGGAGTGGCAAACTCCAGTGCTATAGTCTTGTCAGGATCAAATTTCTGCTGGGCTATGATATTCATCTTCAGCGGGTCAGGAGGCATGATGGAGTCATAAGGCATACCACGCTTCTTGAGTTTTGCCTGCTTCTTCTCCCATTCGTCTATGGCCTTCTTCTTGTCCTTGAGTCTCTTGGCAAGCGTCACCTTGGGCAGTATCATGAGAGTGTCAGTCTGCGGTTGTAGCACGCCAAGAGTGTCGGTCATGCGATATGTCATCTCTATCTCCAGAGAATCCCTATTGACAAGTGCCGTATCCGTAAGCCAATATGACACGGTGTCCTTCTTCTGGCTTGCCTCGACGATATACTTTCCGTCAAGGTCACAGTTGAGTCCACGTAGTTGTGGCAACAAAGAGTCACCGTAACTATAATATAGTGTTATCTTCTCAGGGTCCAGGCGCTCATTCTTTATAAAAGCGCGATCAGTACGCGGTTCGGTAAATGCACGCAGCACTATGTTGTCAGGTATGAAATGCTTGTATTTCACCCTCTGTATGCTCTTTATACGCAGAGAGTCGAGCATCGTGGTGTCCTGACGTGTGTCGTCAAATACTGACGGCACGAAAGTCTCGTCATAGAAAGCCATCTGCTCGCCAGTGCCAGGAGTGAGCATGAAGTTATTGTCCACATCCTTGAGAGCATAGATGCGATATCGGCCTGGCTTGACACCCTTGATACTAAAGTGTCCTGACTGGTCAGTGCGCGACACACGGAGCATAGGTTGTGTCTTAAACCTATTGATTATCGTGGAGTCAGCCTCTGGAGCATCACCCACCAGATAAAGTCCCACCTGAGTGCCCTGCACTGGTTCGAGAGTCTCAGCATCGAGCACATATCCTGCCACCTGCATGGTGTCTATGACATTGCCCGTGGAGAAAGTGAAGGTGTAGTTGCCCAGCGGGTTGCCCTCATTATTATCCTTGATGGCATCAGAGAAGTCTATCGTGTATGTGGTCGCAGCCTTCAGAGAGTCCTTCAGGCTCACCACTATATTCTTGCCCTTCACCTTTATGTCAGGTTGCTCAGTCTGCGGAGGAGAGATGATGACATTCTCGGTGGCATTGTCGAGCGTCACAAACTCATCAAAATATATCGTCACCTTCTTTTGGTTGACGTCTACGGCACCATTAGCAGGCGAGGTATGCATCACGACAGGTGGTTTCTCGTCATACCATCCGCCGTCGGGACTGCCCATACGTGCACATCCTGCCACTACAAGCACCGCCAAGATGATGAGTAGTGCGTGGAAATATTTCTTGTTACACTTCACCGTTACTATTCAGTTTAAGCAGTTTCTCTATGATGTTTCTATTATTCGACAGTCTTGGCACCTTGTGCTGTCCGCCCAGTTTGCCTTCCTGCTTGAGCCAGTCATTAAATAGATTTGTGCGCGCCACGATGATCTCGAGAGGTTGGAGCGTAATGTCCTTAAATCGCTTTGCCTCATAGTCGGAGTTGATCTGCTGGAGATATTGGTCGAGGATTTCGGCAAACTCGTCGATGTTGTCTGGTTGGTGTGCAAACTCTATGATCCACTGGTGTCTGCACTTGCCGTCGCTACCCATGAAGACAGGTGCGGCAGTATACTCCAGCACCTCGGCGCCAGTCTTGCGACAGGCATACTCTATGCCCTTCTCGGCATTGTCGACGATGAGTTCCTCACCAAAGGCATTGATGAAAGACTTCGTACGACCAGTGATAACAAACTTATAAGGGTCACGCGATGTGAAACTCACGGTGTCGCCGATCATATATCGCCACAGTCCGTTGGAGTTGCTTATTATCATGGCATAGTTTCTATAGAGTTCCACATCCTTGAGAGGCACTATCTTGGATGCGTCCTTCACTGTGCCGTCATCATTGATGGCGTCCATCGGACAAAACTCATAAAACATCTCATAGTCTATCATCAGGAGCATAGACTTGTCGTTGTGGTCATTTTGTATGCCAAAGAATCCCTCACTCGCATTGTATGTCTCCATATAGCGCATGCGTGAAGACTTTATGAGTTGTTCGTATTGTCTGCGGTAAGGTGTAAATGCTATGCCTCCATGGAAGAACACCTCCAGGTCAGGCCACACCTCATCGATGGTCTGCTTGCCCGACACCTCGAGCACACGGAGCAGCACGGAGAGCATCCACGATGGCACACCAGAGATATTGGTCACCTTCTGTCCTATCACCTCATGGGCTATCATGTCGCGCTTCTTCTCAAAGTCACTCTGCAGTGCGATGCTCTTCTTGGGCACTCTGAGCAGGTTGACCAGAGGATTGATATTCTCTATGAGGATGGCAGACAGGTCTCCCACGAGCGAGTCAGGCAGAGTGTAGTTGGGCGAATGTGAACCGCCGAGGATAAGTCCCTTGCCATCGAGTATGTGGCTTTCGGGATATTCCTGCAAGTAGAGCACTATGCAGTCAGTGCCACCTCTATAGTGCACATTATGCAGACCATCATTGCTGACAGGTATGAATTTGGACTTGTCATTAGTGGTGCCCGATGACTTGGCATACCACTTCACCTTGCCAGGCCACAGCACATTCTCTTCACCATGGCGCATGCGTTCGATGTCATCCTTTAATTCTTCGTAAGTATTGACGGGTACATTATCTGCAAACTCCTTATAGGAGGATATATTATTAAAAAGATGCTTGCGCCCATACTCCGTATCCTGCGCCTTATGCAGGAGTTTCATGAGCACCTCCTGCTGTATGCGTGGCGCTTCGGTGGCGTAGAGGGCTATCTGCTTCTGACGCTTACGAAATATCATGCGAGCTACTTGTGTAACTACCATTTTCTCTTTTCTATATTTTTCTTATCAGTATAAGATGTTTTACATTATTATATATGTGTCGTATCACTACATACACTCGTCATTTATCAGAATGGGAATATGTAAGGTAATACGAATATCATCACCAGTCCCATTATTATCTGCAGTGGCAATCCCACCTTCACATAGTCCATGAAGGTGTAGTTGCCTGCCTTCATCACAAGCGCATTAGGCGGAGTGGAGAATGGCGAAGCAAAGCACATACTCGCTCCCAAGGTCACAGCAAAGAGGAATGGATAAGGACTTACACCCAACTGCTGTGCGGTGCTAATGGCTATCGGTGCCATAAGCACTGCTGTGGCAGTATTGCTGATAAACATGGTCATCAGCGAGGTGGTGAAATAGAGTCCAGCAAGCAGTGCCACGGGACCAGACGAGCGGAGCCATGACACAAGGGCATTGGATATCATCTCCGACGTGCCTGTCTTTTGCAAGGCTATCGACATAGGCATCATGGCGGCTATGAGCACCACGCTCTCCCACTTTATCGTCTTATATGCTGCATCCACATTTCTCAGACATCCGGTGAGCACCATGAGCAGACCGGCTATCATTATGGCGGTGACATTGTTGACTGGGATAAAGTCAAAGACCATCATGCAGATCATCATCAGCATGATGATGGCTGCCAACGGTGCCTTGTAGTCGAGCAATACAGTGCCCTGCTGCTCCGATGGCTGTCCCATGACCACCCAGTCTTCATTGGTGTCGAGTTGCGATATGTTCTGCCATGAACCCTGCACCAGCAAGACATCGCCTATGCGGAGTTTCTCATTGGCTATACCTTTTATTATATAGTCACCCGAGCGACGTATGCCGAGCACATTGAGATTAAATTTCTCACGCAGCGCAGAGTCCTTGATCATGGTGTTGACAAGACTTGACTCTGGCATGAGGACTATCTCTGCGATGCCGATGTCATAGAAGTCGATGTCGCTGGAAGGAAGTTTTTCGAGCGAATACTTTGTAGCAAATGACTTCAAGTTGTCATTATCTCCCGTGAGATAGAGTATGTCGCCAGTCTTGAGGATGGTCTTTGCGCTTGCCACCTTTTGTTTCACCTTGCGGAGTATACCTCCCGTGGTCATCTTCTCGCTTCTTATCTCGAGAATGGAGAGACCGAAGCGATGGCGCACGTCCAGTTCGGCTACGCTCCTGCCGACAGCAGAAGATTTGGCGGTGACCTTGTATACGCTCAGATAATCCTTGAGGTTGTATTCTGTGATGAGTTTGTCAAGACTCTTGTGCTTACTCTTCTTCTTGCCTGACTCGTCAGTCTTGCCATCAAGGAAGATCTTGCTAAGTGGAAGCAATACTAATATACCCACTACGATGCTCACTACGCCGACGGGGAAGAAGGAGAAAAATGACAATGGTTCGTAACCGCTTATCACGAGTGCCTCCTGTATGACAAGGTTGGGTGGTGTACCGATGAGGGTGAGCATACCGCCTATGCTACTTGCGAAAGCCAGTGGCATGAGCAGACGTGAAGGACTCTTACCTGACTCAGATGCCATGCTCACGATGATAGGCATGAGCAATGCCACCGTGCCAGTGTTGCTGACGAAGGCACCGATGAAAGCCGTGGTGATCATCACGAGCAGAAACATCAGCGTGTCATTACCCTTAGATAATTTCATGATGCGCTGGCTGGCAGCCTTGGCTATACCTGTCTGCAAGATAGCACCGCCCACAACAAACAGTCCTATCATCATTATCACCACCGAAGAGGAGAATCCCGACAAGGCTTCCTCAGGTGTGAGGATGCCGAAAAGCATAAGCACAGTGAGCGCTGCAAGCGCTACGATGTCGGAACGTATTTTTCCCGTGGCAAACAAGATGACCGATAAGGCCAGTACTATCAGTGTCAGTGTCATGGAATAAGAGAGATATTATACTAATATATATATAGGTGCAAAAATACGAAAAAGTTTTCTCTTATCCATTTTTATTTCTACATAAAATAGTTAGCATGGCAAATGAAATGGTAGTCGTAGGAGGTACGGCGCCCTCGCCGTACCACGCAATGGAGATTTCTTTTATTATTTGTTTTCTTGTTTGCGATGGTACGGCGAGGGCGCCGTACCTCCTAATCTTACCACTGCTTATATGAAAAATTCATGCCAAGAGATGGCAAAGCGAGGACGCTTCGTCTACTATGGAT
>CAVABU010000081.1:0-12071 GCA_963586965.1 Gemmiger formicilis | reverse complement strand
AGTCAAAACAAGCAGATGGGGGATATATCGCAAAGAAACAAAAGTAAGAAAAATCATAAAAAAGTTGCCGAAATATTTGGAGGTATGGGGGAATAGTCGTACCTTTGCACTCGCAATCAAGCAACAAGCTTACTGCAGCGAAAAATTCACATGATGGTGCCATAGCTCAGTTGGTAGAGCAACGGACTGAAAATCCGTGTGTCCCCGGTTCGATTCCTGGTGGTACCACTTAAAAGTAAAAGAGTTACGTCTACAAAGATGTGACTCTTTTTTTTGTTTATACAAGTAGAAATTAAGGAGGTACGGCGCCCTCGCCGTACCTCCTTATATACACCAAAGAATTACTTAGAGTAAACCACATCAACACTCTTTGCTGAAGAGAATGTGATGGTGGTAGTGATATCTTTAGTCAATAGATTTAGTGCACCTTCCTCACCAGACTTTTCTATAACCTTTGCTATGTTAAGATTCTGAGAAGGCTGGAATGTATTGCTACAGTTGATATGATCCCATGAGTCCTCACTGTCATTATGCACCTCAGTGATGACAGCAAAGCAGAAGTCCACGGTTCCAAGTGATGATATAGAGATGTCAGACTTTGGCTGGCATTTCGCCTCATAAGAAAACGAAGACGGGAAAGTAAAGAAAGACTTATCCGTGATGTCATATTTGCGCACATTGTAAGTCTTACCTATTTCCGAGGTGTACGTAGTGGCTGTGGTATTGTCCGTTGTCAATGTCACAGTCGTTCCATCAATGGTCACAGTCATGTGGCAATAGTCAAACATTTGGTCCATGATATAAAGCGCACACTGCGCCTTTGCAGCTTTACCAGTATCCAGACCAGTGCCATTATTGTCTTTACATGATATCAGAATGCATCCTGCCAGCATCAGTGCCAAGGCAAGAAAGGGAAGAATGATTTTCTTGTTCATTGTTGTCTTAATCATAGTCATTAGTACACTTCACTTCTGCCATGTCAGCTTCTTTAAGTGTAAAGGTAACAGTTGTCTCAAAATTGAAATATTTTTTTACCAGCGCCTTAAATAGGTCATCTTCAGGGTCGGCTTCATTCAATTCCATTCCCAGTAATATTTTGGATTCATTCTCTATTTTACGTGACAACCAACTATTCTTATCATTCTCGACTTTAGACTCAAAAGACCTATAATAATCTTCATCTTTTATGGTCAAGAAGTCTACTCCGTCCTTTGGCTGACATTTGCAAGTATAGGTGATAGTTGTAGGGAATACTTTGCATGTATCTGCGAGCACCTCATACTTACGAACCGTATATGAGCCAAATTCGTCTTTCACAGTAGTCTCCTCGGTGTTATCTTTAGTCAACGCCACAGTCTTGCCATCATATGTCACTGAGATGTTACAATAGTCAAATATGAAACTTGCAAAAGTAACCGTAGACTGAGACATGATGGTCGTAGGATCATTAGAAGGATCATAAGGCTGCTCACGCTCACCATTATCGTCATTACTACATGATGTCAACATGCATCCTGCCAGCATCAGTGCTATGGCAAGAAGGGGAAGAAAGATTTTCTTGTTCATTTGTTCTCTTTTGTTTTTAATGTTAATTACGAAATATTGAGCAAAGGTAAGCAAACATTCCGACAATCAGCGTGATTTTCATACATTTCGCACCAATATGTCGAAATGATTGACTATCTTTGCAGATGATATATGCATTTGTGCAAGATATCTGCACATAGTGCGATAAACTAAAAACTAAAACAACAACATGAAGAAAATTAGAGCTGCCGTAGTAGGATACGGCAACATTGGCCGCTACACTGTAGAGGCTCTTGAGGCAGCGCCCGACTTCGAGATAGCAGGCATAGTGCGCCGCAATGGTGCTGAAGGTAAACCAACGGAACTAGCCAACTATGAGGTGGTGAAGAACATAAAGGAACTGAGCGAGGTGGATGTTGCCATCCTTGCCACTCCTACTCGTCAGGTGGAGACTTATGCGAAGGAATGCCTCGGACTGGGCATCAACACTGTGGACTCATTTGACATCCACACTAAGATAGTGGACTTGCGTCGTAGCCTCGACGTGGTGGCTAAAGCCAATCATGCAGTGTCTGTGATATCCGCAGGATGGGATCCAGGTTCTGACTCCATAGTGCGCTCACTCATAGAAAGCCTTGCTCCAAAGGGAGTATCTTACACCAACTTCGGTCCTGGTCGCTCTATGGGACACTCCGTGGCAGTGCGCGCCATCAAGGGCGTGAAGGACGCGCTGTCGATGACCATCCCTCTCGGCACAGGCATTCATCGTCGCATGGTGTATGTGGAATTGGAAGATGGTGCTGACTTCAAGGAAGTGGAGGCTGCCATCAAGGCTGACGCTTACTTCGTGAATGACGAGACACACGTGATGCAAGTCAGTTGTGTGGACGACCTCAACGATGTGGGACATGGCGTCAACCTCATACGCAAGGGTGTGAGTGGCAAGACACACAATCAGTTGTTTGAATTTAATATGCACATCAACAATCCTGCCCTCACTGCTCAGGTACTGGTGAATGTGGCACGTGCATCAATGAAGCAGCAGCCTGGTGCTTACACCATGATAGAAATCCCTGTCATCGACATGCTTTATGGTGATAAGGAGGAACTCATCAAGCATCTCGTGTAATACATTATTATAATAGGAGGTATAGCGAATTCGCCGTACCTCCTATATATACCATCGCTTGGTTGCAGCGAGGACGCTGCAACTACTATGATTACTCTGCTAAGCAGTTGTCCATTTCTTTCTTGATAGCCTCTTTGTCGAGACCCTGACCGATGAAGACTATCTTCTGCATACGGTCGCCATACTTCTCGTCCCAGTCTTGACGCAACTGAGGATTCATATTCATAAATTTCTCCAGTTCGTCCTCTGGCATTGTGGCATACCACTGACCGCAATTCTTTAGTTCAAACTGTTTGCCTGCCTGCTCAAATAGATAGCACATCTTGTCCTCATTCACGAAATAGCACAGTCCCTTTGCTCTTATCACTGACTTAGGCCAACGGCGAGCCACGAAATCATCAAAGCGATTCATATCAAGCGGACGTCGCTGATAATAGACGTAAGTGCCTATGCCATATTCCTCCACTTCTCCACCTTCATGATGGTGGTGGTGATGGTGGTGATGTCCGTGCTCATGCTCATCATGGTCATCATCGTCATGGTCATGGTCATGGTGGTGATGCTCGTGCTCGTCATCATCATCGTCATCATCGTCATCATGCTCATGATATGGCTGCTCAAGTTCGGCAATCCATGCAGCAGAAGTAGCCACGGCATCAAAGTCAAACATGCCTGTGCCCACGATCTTGTCGAGGTCTATGTCACCATAGTCGCAAGTGAGGATCTCAGCCTTTGGTTGCAGAGCCTTCACTATGCCCTTCACCTTAGCAAGATTATCTGCAGACACCATCGAAGCCTTGTTAAGGATAACGATGTTGCAGAATTCTATCTGCTGGATAACGAGGCTCGCAATATCTTCTTCGCCGATATTGTCTTTCACGAGGTCATCGCCAGCATTAAACTCATCGCACATGCGCAGAGCATCCACCACGGTGGCTATGCAGTCAAGTTTTGGTGTGCCATGCTTAGTGTAGTCGGGAGCCATCGACGGTATGGAGCATATGGTCTGCGCGATAGGAATAGGTTCGCAGATACCGCTTGCCTCCACCACGATATAATCAAACTTGCCCATAGCAGCGATGTCACTGAGTTGCTTCACCAAGTCCATCTTCAGCGTGCAACAGATACATCCATTTTGGAGAGCCACGAGCGAGTCATCCTGCTCATTGACCACGCCACCCTGCTGTATGAGGTTTGCGTCTATGTTGACCTCGCCTATATCATTGACGATGACGGCAAACTTATAACCTTTCTCATTGGACAATATTCTGTTCAACAATGTTGTCTTTCCACTTCCCAGATAACCGGTAAGCAATAATACCGGAATTTCTTTGTTGTTCATAATTATCACTACGTTTTATTCAGCAGAATAGTCTGCCACTATTTTTCTATACAATGTATACACATGGTTTCGTGAGATATATCCCCTCAACACATTGTTGACATCCACCACAGGTATATAGTTGACTCCATAGGTATCAAATTTTGCCATGACATCTCCCATCGGGTCATTGATGCCGACAGTGGTCGCCACAGGAGTCATCAGTTGCGCCACGGTGAAGCGATTATAGAGTTCGGTGCGAAACAGTATGTGTCGCGTCTTATTGATATCTATCACGCCAAGTATGGCACCGCCTTTGTCCAATACGGGCAAGAACTCAGTATTAGCATTTGCCACCTTCATCACGAGAGTTCCGAGAGGCATATCCGTCGACACTGCCGTGTAGTCATGCTCCACCACGCTCTCCATATTCATGAGCGTGAGCACTGACTTGTCAGTGTGGTGTGTCAGCAGACGCCCCTCGCCCGCCAGACGTATGGCATAGATGCTGTGACGCTCAAAGATGCTGATGGTCAACACCGAACAAACGCTAACAATCATCAGTGGCATAAACATCTGATAACCACCCGTCAACTCCGCTATGAGGAATATACCCGTCAGAGGAGCGTGCATCACGCCAGCCATCACGCCAGCCATGCCGAGCATGGTGAAATTGCGCTCTGACAAGGCCACACCCAACTCATTGGTATTCCAAAAGTGTGAGAAGAGGAATCCTGCAAAACCGCCGACAAACAGCGAGGGGGCAAATGTACCACCACAACCGCCAGCGCCATTGGTCGAAGCCGTCGCCATGGTCTTAAATACTATCACCAGTGCCACGTATAACATGAGCAGATGACCGTGTTCATAAAATAGCGAACCCGACATCAGTTTGCTCCACTCCTCTTCATTTCCTCCATTAAGGAGAATATTGATGGCCGAATATCCTTCACCATAGAGCGATGGGAAAAGGAAGATGAGTGTGCTCAGCATCACGCCACCAAGGAGTAGTTTGCCGTAGACATTATTCTTCATCTTGCCGAATATACCTTCACACATCGCCATAGAGCGGATGAAGTAAAGGCTCACCAATCCGCAGAATACGCCGAGCAACATGTTTGCTGGCACTCGCTCCAGACCCCACGGACCGTCCATAGTGAACGTGAATAGATTGTGATTGCCCACCCATACATAAGAGAAACAGGTGGCAGTCACGGATGATATAAGGATAGGCATTATTGACACCATCGACAAGTCTATCATTAGCACCTCTAGAGTGAACACCAATCCAGCAATTGGGGCTTTGAAGATGCCTGCTATGGCAGCGGAAGCACCACAACCCACAAGCACCATCAGCGTCTTCTTGTCCATACCAAAGAGTCGACCGAGGTTACTACCGATGGCAGAACCCGTCAGCACGATAGGAGCCTCAGCACCCACAGATCCACCAAAGCCGATGGTGATGCCTGAAGCGATGACAGACGTCCAGGTGTTGTGCGGTTTGATAAACGACTGTTTGGAAGATATGGCGTAGAGTATGCGCGTGATACCGTGGGAGATATTGTCCTTGACGACAAACTTCACAAATATTGTCGTCAAGCAGATGCCTAATATTGGGAATACGAGATACAACCAGTTGTAGGAATGTGCACTGAAGTCACTCGTCAGCAGATGCTGTATCAGAGAGATAATCTGATGTAGCAAGTAGGCTGCAAAAGAGGCAAGCAGACCTATGGCAAAAGACAGTATGTAGACAAACGACTTATCGGTGATGTGGCTTTTGCGCCACTCCACAAACCTGCCAAACCGACTTTTCCTTAGCGTTGCCATCTTTATTTGCGTATTATGGTCACTTGACCGTCCTGTGCCAGTTTGATAATACTTGAAGGCGTATGGGGTGCACGCTCATTGCGCCTTGACATGCAGACATAGTCCACTGCAGAGAGGAGTTCTTCGGATATGTCGCAATAGTTTTGTGCCGCTGGTTGACCACTGATATTGGCACTGGTGCTCACTATCGGCTTCTGCATGCGATAACATAGTTGCTTAGAAAACTCCTCCGATGTGATGCGGATGCCGACTGAGCCGTCCTCTGCATAGAGATTGGATGCCAAGCCAGTGACATTATCGAGTATGACGGTGGTAGGTTTGAGTGGCAAGGTCATAAGATTCCATGCCACCTCGGGGATATTTCGCGAATAGCGCTGGAGCCTTACATCGCTATCCACCAGGCAGATAAGCGCCTTGGAGTCTTCTCTTTGTTTAATGGCATACACCTTTGCCACAGCCTCAGCATTAGTGGCGTCACAACCTATGCCCCACACGGTGTCAGTGGGATAGAGTATCACCCCACCCTTTTTCATCACCTCTACTGCGTTACGTATATCTTCTTCTCTGCTCATTTCTTTAGTCCATTTATAAAGTCTGTGGCAGGCATACGACGCTTGCCCGCTAATTGCAATTCCTTAATCTCAAGCCAGCAGTCGGCAGTTGCCACGAGGAGTCTCTTGCGGTCCACCATGATGGTGCCAGGAGTTGCCGATGTCTGTTCGGTGGTCTTTACCGTGGCATAAAATTTCACCACTTGCGATGCTTGTCCTTCGTGCAATGTCATGTTTGCCCACGCACCTGGCACAGGGCTCAGTCCACGAATGAAGTCATAGACTTGCTTGCATGACTTATTCCAATCTATCTCGCACGTCTCCTTAAATATCTTCGGTGCTGGCATTAAGTCTTCCTCATTGCTCTGAGGGATGGATTCTATATTTCCGTCAGTGGCTATCAGTCGGTCTATGGTCTCCACTGCCACCTGTGCTCCGAGGTGCATCAGTCCGTCATAGACTTGCTCCACGTTGGCATCGTCGGCAATGGGGAAATGGCGTTGCATGATGATGCGTCCAGTGTCTATCTGATGGTCAAGGAAGAATGTGGTCACGCCAGTCTCAGTCTCGCCATTGATGATGGCCCAGTTGATAGGGGCTGCACCACGATATTGTGGCAAGAGGGAAGCGTGCACATTAAACGTGCCATACTTAGGCATCGCCCACACTTGCTCGGGCAACATGCGGAATGCCACCACCACCTGTAGGTCAGCCTTATACTGCGCCAACTCTTCCAGGAAGGCAGGGTCTTTCATCTTTACGGGTTGGAGCACGGGGATGCCTTGTTCTAAAGCGTATTTCTTTACGGGGGAAGCCGTCAGCACGGCGTGACGACCTACGGGTTTGTCGGGTTGGGTCACCACGGCCACAACATTGTAACCACTCTCGACAAGTGTCTGCAGACTGGTTACGGCAAACTCAGGAGTACCCATAAAGACAATTCTCAAATTCTCTTTATTCATATTGCAAAGTTAATGTTTTTATGCGAAACTTGCACAATAATTTAACGCAAGTTTTTGTGATTAGCATTTTGCAAAAGAGTAAAGGCAAATGATAGTAGGCGAAGCGTCCCCGCTCTGCCCCTTAAGTGAGCAATGGCATTTCTAAGGAGGTACGGCGCCCTCGCCGTACCGCTCAAGCTTACTTGGGGAAACACTCTCACTTGAGATGGGTACGGCGAGGGCGCCGTACCTCCTATGATTACCACTATTTGATTGGTTGCAGCGAGAACGCTACAACTACTATATAACGCTACAACTACTACAAAAATTTATAATCATGCACCATACAATATTATGCGGAATGATGCGTTATAAGGAAGTTATGACACGAAAAATCATTCTCACGATAATAATATGTCTCCTGTCCATCAGCATGCATGGACAGTCCTTCACACTTGAGGGCCGCGTGACCGACGAGAGCCAGAATGCCATCGAGTTTTGCACAGTGAGTTGCACCTCGCAGGGCAAGATGACGATGACCAATCTCAAGGGCGAATTCTCCCTCTCGCTCGCTTCTGCCGACTCGGTATCGATTAGGTTTTCCATGATAGGTTACAGGGCGAAGACTCGCTTGCTAAGAAATCCTCGTGGCAAACAGAAACTACTCATCACCCTATCCGAGGACAACACCTTGGCGGAGGTGACTGTGGTGGAGATGAAGCGTCAGACGGGACAGACGGAGGAGATAAAGCGGGAGCAACTGGACAAGTTGCCGTCCGTCTCGGGCAACGCTGTGGAGGAACTCATACAGACTCAGGCGGGAGTATCGACACACAACGAGATGTCTTCGCAATATAATGTGCGTGGTGGTGCTTTTGATGAAAACTCGGTGTATCTCAATGGCACCGAACTCTTCCGACCCTTCCTCGTGAGGTCGGGCCAGCAGGAGGGCCTCTCCATCATCAATCCTGACATGGTGGAGAAGATAGCCTTTTCTACGGGTGGCTTCGAGTCAAAGTATGGCGACAAGATGTCATCGGCGCTGAACATCACCTACAAGCGTCCCACAAAGACCGAAGCGAAGGTGCAAGCATCACTCCTGTCATCATCTGCTTACCTCGGACTGGCTGGAAAGAAGTTTTCTTGGCTCAACGGCATACGCTACAAAACAAACAGTTATCTACTCGGTTCATTGGAAACAAAAGGCGAATATCGTCCCTCGCAACTCGACTATCAGACGTATCTCTCCTACCAACCATCCAAGCGCTGGACGATAGATATCATCGGCAATATCAATGTCAACCACTACAAGTTTGTGCCGTCTGACCGCGAGACCACCTTTGGCACGATGGAGAATGTGATGGGCTTCAAAGTGTATTTCGACGGACAGGAGAAAGACCTCTTCCGCACATATTTCGGTTCGATAGGCATCACGCGCCACTTCACTGACAAGACATCGGCTACGCTCCAAGCATCATCATTCAAAACTTCCGAACAGGAGAAATACGACATCCAGGGACAATATTGGCTCACGCAGACCGAGACGTCTGAGAATCTTGGCGTGGGAACATATTTCCAGCATGCACGCAACTATCTCGACGCTAACGTGAAGAGCGTCAAACTCACCCTTAAGCATAAAACTACAAACCACAACATCGAGGCGGGCATCACTTACAAGCACGAGCATATCACTGAGAATAGTGCCGAATATGAGATGCGTGACTCCGCTGGATACAACATACCGCACACTGGCAAAGACCTACAGATGGTGTACACCATGAGAGCCACCAACACGCTCGACGCCAACCGTATAGAGAGTTACATACAAGACAGTTGGCACTTCGGCAAGGAGGATGGCACACGATTTACACTCAACTATGGCGTACGTCTCTCGCACTGGTCATTTAACAAGGAGACGATACTCTCGCCAAGGGCATCGCTTGCCATCATCCCCGCTGGCAACACCAACATCACATGGAGATTTGCCACGGGACTGTATTACCAAGCACCATTCTATAAGGAATTGCGTGACACCACGACGGTCAACGGCATCACCTACGCTCGACTCAACGAGAAGGCGAAATCGCAACGCTCCATACACTTCATAGCAGCCTTTGACTATAGATTTAAGATGGGCACACGACCGTTTAGATTTACTGCCGAGGCTTACTACAAAGCCCTTGGCAATCTCGTGCCTTATAGCGTCAACAATGTGAAGGTGGTCTACTATGGCGACAACATGTGCACTGGTCACTCCGCAGGCATCGACCTGAAACTCTTTGGCGAATTCGTGCCTGGTTCTGACTCTTGGCTGACATTCTCTATCATGAACACCAAGATGAATCTCAACGGCAGATCCACGCCTCTGCCTATGGATCAAAGATACGGCATCAACCTCTACTACACTGACTATTTCCCAGGCACGGATAGATGGAAGATGTCACTCAAACTGGCTTATGCTGACGGCTTGCCATTCTCTGCCCCGCA
Source organism: Gemmiger formicilis (assembly GCA_963586965.1). Classification (GTDB taxonomy): domain Bacteria; phylum Bacteroidota; class Bacteroidia; order Bacteroidales; family Bacteroidaceae; genus Prevotella. Next base: position 2,285 of record CAVABU010000081.1, on the reverse strand, counting down.
CAAGGAACTGGAGAAAAACACTTATCGTGCTCCTGCCTATCGCCGTGCCGACATCGGCATGAGTTATCGCGCAGTCAACAATGAGGGAAAGCGCAAGACGGTGAAGAATGTGTGGCTCGGAGTGGACTGCCTCAACCTGCTTGGCATCAACAACGTGAACTCCTACTACTGGATAACGGATGTGACCAATCGCCAGTATGCCGTGCCTAATTATCTCACTGGCAGAATGATAAACGCTAAGGTGACAATAGACTTCTAACAATAGACTTCTAACGAAACGCATGAAACGCTTCCTGCTACCACTACTCATGTTGCCTCTGACGGCTCTTGCCCAGCGCAACATCATACTCAATGACAACATCGCCTCCATTCAGGTGATGGCAGGGACGGACTGGCGGGGCATGCCTGTCACCACGCTGGGTGGTGAACCGATAAACATCTCCTTTGACGAACTATCGCACGAATATCACCGCTACACTTACCGCATCGAGCACTGTGACGCAGACTGGACTCCATCTGAGGGCCTCTTCACGTCTGACTACATCAGTGGCATGTATGCGGACAACACCATCGATGACTACGCTGAGTCGGAACAAACTTACCAACTCTACACTCACTACTCTCTGCAAATCCCCAATGACAAGTACCGACTGACGATGTCGGGCAACTATAGACTGACCGTCATCGACGACAACGAGAATGAGGAGGTGCTCGTGGCTTGCTTCATGATAAATGAGGACGCTTCGAAGATACAAATCTCGCCTACTACCAACACGGACTTAGGCAACAATAGCCAATACCAGCAACTATCGATGCAGGTGACCTACGGACAGGTCAACGTCACCTCTCCCGATGCCCAACTGCACACCATAGTGATGCAAAATCAGTGTTGGGAGACGGCAGTGCACAATCCGCGTGTGCAATACAAGATGCACGATGGCATGAGGTGGGAGCACTGTCGTGACTTGATATTCCTCGCGGGTGCGGAATACCACAAGTTTGAGACTCTTGACCCCACGCACATCTCCATGGGACTATCTGACGTGGGATGGGATAAAGAGCACTCGCAATGGCATGCCTATGTGTTTCCCGACATGCCGATACTCAATTATTCTTACGACGTGGACGCCAATGGTAGTTTTCTCATCCGCAATTCTGACTACAAAGATAGCGACGTCACTTGTGACTACATCATGACGCATTTCGAACTGCATGCACCTCTGCAGTCGGGCAACGTATATCTTAGCGGAGCATGGACCAACGGCCAACTCTCGCCCGAATATGAGATGGAGTGGAATGCGGAGAAGAGCGTCTATGAGAAAGCCGTACTGCTCAAGCAAGGCTACTATTCTTATAAATATGTGGTGGCAGACTACAATGGTCATCTCAAGTCGCTCTCAAGCGAAGGCAACTTCTTTGAGACGGAAAACACCTACCAAGCCCTACTCTACTATCGTAGTCCCGCCGACCGCGCTGATCGCCTCATAGGTTACACATCAGTCAGTACGGCACGCTAAAAGTGACCGCACAGCAACTGAGCGACGAGCGCACAGCACGTGTCAGACAGTCGCACACCAGCTGGTGTGCGCTTGCATAGCAGCTGATGTGCGCCAATATAGGCCATCCTTCTCAAAGACCTAAGTCATGTCTTTTCCCTATTTCATATAGTTATAATCTATAGTAGTTGCAGCGTCCCCGCTGCAACCAAGCAAATAATGGTAACCATAGGAGGTACGGCGACCCCGCCGTACCATCTCAAACGAGATTATAAATAGAGAAATACTATCTTGCGTAGGGTACGACGAGGGCGCCGTACCTCCTATGAAATGCATATTTTCTTGCGATTATTCGCAAGTTGTGGAGCAAAAAGTGGCAGGGCGGTTTTATATTAATTGCATATCTTCGTGCTTCTAAAGTAACGTAACTTATTGATAGTCACCATAAAAGAGAAAGACAAAGGGAGTACTATTCCAGTTATTCCAATTATTCCAATTAATTTTAAGGGTGTGTATATTTTCTCCTTTACAAGTATATTATTATCTATCTATTTAATTATTAATTAGTTATATATAATATTTGTTATTTATAAGAGTTATTCATCATAGTATTACCCTTATTGGAATTGGAATAATTGGAATAATTGGAATTGGAATATGATTGCTCATTCTTTATTGCAGTGGGGCAAAGCGGGGACGCTTCGCCCTACTATTATTAGTAGTTGCAGCGTCCCCGCTGCAACCAAGCAAGTAGTGGTACCTCCTATTACTTAAATAATTGCTGAAAGG
>CAVABU010000080.1:0-12340 GCA_963586965.1 Gemmiger formicilis | reverse complement strand
ATTTGAACATCAGATCATATCCTTGTACTGCGAAATCATAGAACAAACACTCCTCTGCTGGAGTTTTGTAACCATGGTACAAACTGTCAGCTTCGTATGGGGGGAATTTACCATTAAATGCAAAGCCTCCCAAATCGGTTCTTATAAAAGGGTCTTGTATCATAGCCTTTAAATGAAAGAATTTAAATCGTCCAACATCTTTTTCATGGCTGGAGTAAGAGGCGTGGCATCGCCTGGTCTGCCGTTGTGCCATGTGCTTCAGCAAATACTTTAGTTGATACAAGTTCCATAACTTATCGGCATAAAAAAGGATTATTTACCGCAAAGGTAAGCGTTTTCTTGCCGATAACGGCAAGAAAACGGTATTTTTCATACACGTAAAGGATATTTCTGTCAGCTTCCTCCCAAAAGTCACTCAGCTACTACCGTCACTTTCTTGTTACGTCTGACAATCTTGTAGTTGATGGCTGCCATCAATATTCTTGCCTCATGTGTTGCAGTATGCTATTATGCACCCTTGCGCTTCATAGTTATGTAATATAGGGCAAGTGGCTTCGTCGTGTTGTTATACCACTGTAGGTCAGCGGTAATCATGAAAGCGCGCAGACATGACAAAGCCTCATCCGCATCGCAGTCGACACCCACCGTTAAAGTCAATGTCTTGTAGTCATCTTCATTAAGATTATAAGATATTGACCATCCTGCATTAGTACCAGAAGAGTTTATCACCACTCTCTGACCTACCTGGCCATAGTGATGAGATGTGAGATCTTTCAATGCCTTAGAGGAATAACCATAGCCCGCCAATACTTCATCTAGATTGATGGTGAAGATGTCACCAACCTTGACTTCCTTAGGACAGTCTACCTCTATTTGCACATTCTTCTTTGCCTCATAGTCGCAGTCAGCCATGAGTATACTCTCATGACCTGTCTTGTCTTCCAGAGTGAAGTACGCCTGCGCACGATAATTCTGCGCGTTTCCAGCTGCGATGTCACTAAAAGGAGCCTTGTCTACCAATGGCAGGAAGGAGTAGAGATACGCATTACCATCATGGAGCACAGTCTGTGCTTGAGTGGTAGTGTCATTGTCTATCGTGCCGAGGGCAAAATGCGTATTGCGGATGCGCTTGTCTATCTCGTAGTCCATCTGCTTGCCAGCGACATTCTGATAGGTATTGCCCTCCACTACCCAATAGTAGGGCGTGCGGTCAGCATTTTTGACCTTCGTAGTGTCGGTATAGAGGGTAGGGGACCATGCCGTGACACCATCGGCTGGCGTAGGCACAAGCGTCATCTGAAATGCGTCAGATGATACGTTAATAGTCTTTCCCTCATTGTCCTTATAACTTGCCACCAATGCCAAGGTGCTCTTGTCAAAGATATTCTTATCAGTCTTCACCAGCACCTTGGCACGCCACTGTCCCTGCAGAGTGTCATTATGGAGTGTGTCGGGTGTGATGTCTAAAAGGGTATAGTTGGCACTTGTAGTGACATACGAGACCGCGCGACTCTGCTCATCTGTCTGATTCTCCTTGATGGTGTAAACATCAGAATTTACGCAGTCTATGGTCACCTGCTCCTTGGTCACCTGCGCTGTCGAGGGATTGAGACGCAGTAGGATGGTAGCGGTATCGCCATTGACCACCTCATCTGGATATGCCATTACGACAAAACCTGTTGGGTTTGCTATGACTGGCTTGCTGATGACATAGTCCTGATCATTGTCGCTTCCGCAAGAGGCGAGTGAGGCAGATGCTACTGCCAAAATAGCCAACATGGAAATATTAAGATGCTTGATATTCATATGGTTCTATGATATTAAGAACTGCTTTGTATAACATTTGGAGTGATACGCTAACTATTTGCGCATCACTCCAAATGTCTAATCATCCAAAATTAAGCACCCTTACGCTTCAACTTGATGACGTAGTTTGCTATTGTAGTTTCTTCTGTTAGATGTCTCAGAGAGAGTTTTACAAAAGCACCTTGGAGAGTTGTAAAAGCCTTGTCAGCTTCACAATCAGCCAGCACCTTAATTGTCATTGTCTTGCAGTCATCTGATACTACATATTGCACTACTACACCCACACCGTGGTAATTAGTAAGCATTAGTTTTGCAGATCCTGTGAGTGGGTGGCTTGCGAAATATGCGATATTCTCCGTAGAGAAGCCATAGTCTTTCAGTGCCTCATCCAGGTTGACTGTGTATTCCTCACCTCTATGCAATTGCTCAGGGCAGTCTACATCGCAGTATACTTTGCCAAAGCGACCATAGTCACAGTTGTCTGTTATGACAGCCTCGTGTCCAGTCTTGTCCTCCAGAGTGAAGAATGACTGAGCGTGGTAGTTGGTTATGTTGCCTGCTATCAGATCGCTGAAAGGCACCTTTGTGCCGATAGGACGATAAGAGTACACGTGCCAATTGTTCATAGATGTCACCTTTGTCAGTGCAGTGGTGGTGCTGTCGTTGTCGATGGTGCCCAGTGCGAAGTGAGTGCTACGTATGCGCTTGTCTATCTCATATCTCATCTGCATACCAGAAGCATTCTTGTATGTATTTTCCTGCACCAACCAGTAGTATGGGGTAAGTTCTCCTGCTTCGAATGCCACTGAGTCAGTGTAAGATCTTGGAGTCCACGCAGTCACACCATCACCAGGTGTAGGCACAAGGGTCATCTGAAATGCATCGGAAGACACGTTGACGGTCTTGCCTTCTGCATCCTTGTAGCTAGCTACCAATGCCAAGACGCTCTTGTCAAAGATATTCTGGTCAGACTTCACGAGCACAGACACACGCCACTGTCCCTGCAGTGTGTCATTATTGAGTGTGTCAGGCACGATGTCAAGGAGAGTAAAGTTGGAAGAGTTCTTCACATAAGAGATTGTGCTACGTGAATTAGTGTTTGGTCTGACTTCTGGTTCGTAAGTGTAGATATCTGAAGCCACACAGTCTATGGTCATCTGATCCTTAGTAAACTTAGCTGCAGATGGATTGATGCGCACCAAGATGGTGGCAGTATCGCCGTTGACCACCTCGTTAGGATAAGACATTACGACAAAACCTGTAGGGTTGGCTACTGCTGGCTTTATTTCCGCCGTAGTCTCTGGATCATCGCTACCGCAAGACACGAGAGCGATAGATGCTGTAGCAAAAGCGCACAGCATGAAAGTCTTTAGATGTTTGATGTTCATATTAATTAAGTAAAACTAAATTTCTGCAAAGTTAATAATTTTTTTCTCCATTACGATATCACATCGCTCATATTTCTGTCCAGTGAGTGGTACTTCCTCAAAACCGAGACTGCGATAGAGGGCAATGGATGCCTTGAGACGTGTGTTGCCTTCCAGGAAGATGCGCTTCACGCCATGGCTTTTAGCATAGTCTATCAGACTTTCACCAAGCATATGACCGATGTGCTGACCCTGGCACTTGGGTGACACAGCCATCTTGGCAAGTTCGTGACAATCCAACTCGGGATGATTCTTCAGTGCACAACATCCCACTGGCGTGCCGTCATCAGAGATGGCGATGAATATCTGTCCACCATTGTCAATGATGCTATCGACATGACTGAATGTCTCTATGTCAGACTCCTCTATCTTGAAATATGTCTCTATCCACTGACGGTTGAGTGCAATAAAGGCGTCACGGTATTCGGGGCTATAAGTCACTATCTTTGTCATGTCGGAGTCTTTTTACAGAATTGTAGGCAAAAGTACAAATAATATCTGATATATGTACAAAAAAGAACTGGCTCAAGTTTTCTTAGTAGGCGAAGCGTCGTCGCTTTGTCCAATAGTAGTTGCTGCGTCCTCGCTGCAACCCCTCCAGCAAGAATTTCTTAAATATGCTTGGTTGCAGCGGGGACGCTGCAACTACTATAATTACATATCACTACTTGAGATGGTACGGCGAGGGCGCCGTACCTCCTATAATACTTGAGCTATTATTTCTTGGCGAATTGTATGCAGACGGGTTTACCCAGATGAATGTTGTGATGGATGTTGGTGAGCAATCCTGTTTTCTTGTTGCGACGATATACCTCTATGACATTCTTGTCACGTGACGCAACGAGAAGAAAACGACCATTAGGAGTAATCGCAAAGTTGCGCGGATGCGCTGCCGTCTGTTGGTAACCCACCTTGGTGAGCAGTCCCGTCTGTTTGTCTACCGCAAATATCGACACTCCGTCATCCTCCAGGCGGTGTGATGCGTAGAGATAGCGACCGTCAGGCGAAAGATGGATGTCAGCACTACCTTTAGCTTGTGTGCGTGAAGCCTTTACGCGCTGTAGTTCCTGCAGATTGCCGTCGGAGTAGGAGAGCACTGTTACCGTGCCATCAAGTTCGCCAATGAGGTATGCCCTGTCACCCTTCTTGTGGAAGATGAGATGTCGTGGCCCCGTACCTCTTGGTGCTTGGTAGGCGATGACAGAGTCAGAAAGGAAGCAGTCGCCCCTCCCCACTGTAAATCGCCATATGCAGTCATTGCCAAGGTCATTCGCCAACATATATTTATTATCAGGAGTCATGTGGCAACAGTGGATATGCGATACTACATCGCTACCCGCTATGTGCATATCGAAATACTGAGATTCGGGAGCTATGCTTCCGTCTGCATTAATGGGAAAGACCGATATATCGCCACCGAAATAATTGGATGTCACCACATGATTATCATATAGCATCACGTTGCATGGTGCACCGCCAGGCATCTTGTTGTCAGACCGCCAAGCACCTTTGCCACACTTTTGATATCCCAATAGAGACATATTGCCATTGGTGATGTCAAGACCAAATGCTCCCAGGCACTGTCGTCCGTCTTGATATTCCTTCACCGCATACATGCGCTTGCTATCTTCGCTGATAGCAAGAAATGAAGGGTTGTCCGCACGCACATTGCCAAGTAGCGATGACTCTCCAGTCTTTTGATTGAAATCATACGCATAGATGCCTTCAGCACTACTATCTTCTGTGTAGGTGCCCACTATCATCGTGAGTTTGTCACCTGCGATGGCATTCATTCCTGCGAGCAGTGACATTAGCAAGCTACTCCAAATACGTTTGCCCATAATCGTTACATTATTAGAATTATTCCTTTATCCTGTTGTTAGAAGGACGTAACAACTCAGAAGCGAATATCAGCACGGTGCAATATCCCAGGAATGGGATGACGAATGGCAGTCCTGCCATCTGCGTGCTGTCAGCGATGAGGCCCATGAGCAAGAATCCGCAGCCACCGATAGGTGTCATCATCAGAAGTGACGAAGCACTCTTGGTAAGGCTGCCCAGTCCGCGTAGCGAGAGCGAGAATATCGTGGGGAACATGATTGCCTCAAAGACATAGTTGGCTACGAGTGCCACCATCGAGATATAACCCAGATTGAGTAGCACCAGTCCTATGCAGCACACGCTACCTATGGCACACACTAATAGCACCGTCTCCGCCTTCACACGTTGCATGATCCAGCAACCGATGAAGCGTCCCACCATGAAGAATCCCAAGGCTATGGTTAGTACGTCGGATGCACTACTGTCACTCATCCATCCCTTGGCAGTCACATAGTTGATAAAATAACTATTGATGGAAATCTCCGATATCTCGTAAGCCAAGAGGGTGATCAGTCCAAAGACAAACATCGGGTGATGGTGAAACAACTGGTAGATGCGTGTCTCGCCCTCCACATTGATCTTGTCATCCTTCTTGTCAATCTTTATCTCTGGCAGATTCACACGGGTGAATATCACTGCAATGACGATCACCACAAAGGCGAGGATGGCATAAGGAAACACCACGTCATTGCTATTGGCATCGTCGCGAAAGAGGAATCGACCTACGAAGAATGTGGCGCACAGACCGCCCAGTCCATTAAATGACTGCGAGAAGTTGAGTCGTGATGTAGCCGAGTCCCTGTCACCAAGTTCGGTGGCATAAGGATTAGCCGATGTCTCCAGAAATACCAGTCCACAACCGATGATAAACAGCGCAGCAAGATATATATAGAATGTGCCTGCCAATGCGCCAGGGATAAACATCAGTGCACCGATGGCAAAGAGCATCAGACCGAAGATGACGCCCAGTCGGTAGCCCTGCCTATTGATAAACCATCCCGCAGGGATAGCCATCACGAAATATCCCACATAAGTGGTCACCTGCACCAAGGCGGAGTGAGTGATGGTGATATTGAGTTCGTTTTGGAAATGCTTGTTCATCACATCGAGGATGGCTCTTGCGAAGCCCCATAGGAAGAAGAGCGAGGTGATGAGGATAAACGGTATGAGATATTCCTTCGTCGTCAGACTAATCTTTGACTTTTTCATTATTTATGTAGTTGTGTGTGTGACGTCACCGGGTGCGTCATTCAGCGATATTGTTTTGTCTTATTACATTCATCACATCCTCCTCAGTCTTGTCGAATGCGCCCGAATGCTGGAGTTTGATGGTGCACATGGCAGCAGCAAACTGTCCTGCCTCTTTGTAAGAAGCGCCCATGGCGCGTGCATAGAGATAGCCTGCAGTGTAGGTGTCGCCACATCCCGTAGCGTCCACGATGCGCTCTGCGCGATAGGCTGGTATGCGTATGCACTCGCCGTTGACACCTATCAGCGATCCGTAACTACCGAGCGTGAGCAGCACTTCGTCCACTCCGGCATCATGGAGCATGGCTGCCACTTCGTAAGGATTGTCATTATGAGCGATAGCCACCATCTCCTGCTCGTTGAGTTTGAGTATGTTGATGTAAGGCAGTATGCGCTCCATGCTCTTCCACTCAGTGGCAAGCACTTTCTCGCCCTCCACCTTACGCAGAAATCCCTGCACGTCTACCGATATGCGTCCCTTCTCGCGCAAGAGAGGAAACACCTCTTCTGAGAAGTCGTCACTCAGCAGTGTGCCCAAGTGAAAGACTTCTGCCTCCAAATCTTTCACCTCATCTATGGTAAATGGATCAGCCTTGTCAAGCAGGCGCTGCGTGCGGTTGTTAGAATCTTCGCCATATTTATTCTCGAAGAATACTGTGTGCTTGCTGTCGAAGCATTGAGTCGATATTCCTTCGTCTTGTAGTTGCTTTACCACGTGGAGGTCTTCCTGTGAAACTTTTGTCACCAACTGGAACTGCACTCTCTGTGGTAAGTGGTTGATGGCTTTAGCGAAATAATATGATGTGCCTCCTGGGAGGTAAACTGCTTGCTGAGGTGTAATGATGTGATCACGTGTGATGTGACCAATGCAACATATGTCTGTCATATATTAATTTAAAAAGTCTATTTTGTGCAAAGTTAAGTAAAATATAACATATACTGCCGTTTATCAAAGTCAAAGACTCGTCATTTGCGACTATTTTACAATTAATAATTACTAATTAGCATTAATTGACAGCATTACACGCATATCCGTAAAAGGTTATAGTAGTTGCGGCGTCCCCGCTGCAACCTTTAAGAGGTACGGTGCCCTCGCCGTACCATCTCAAAAAAAGAATCCCGCCAAAAAGAAAAATTCTCCTTGCGTGGGTATGGCGAGGGCGCCGTACCTCCTACATGTTACCTCTGTTTGTTTGGTTGCAGCGGGGACGCTGCAACTACTATAAAAAAACAAAGCCCAGGGCAGAGTTGCTGAGCAACTACACCCTGGGCTATTTGTAAGCTACCCCTTGCGCAGGGCGTAGCCATCGTTTTTATCCTGCTATATAGTATCCATTTTCATCTGTATCAAGTTCATCATTAGATCCGCCCTTTTCCATGTATTTTGATGCACAGATGATAGACTGTGAAGACACTTGCATAATCTGTATGCAGGGTCTATAGTATGTTTTCTTGTTCATATTGCGTTTACGTGTTATTTGATCATTATTTTAATAGTCTTATTGCCTCTCTTCACGATATTTAGTCCCTTCTGCAGACTGTCTTGGCGACGACCGCTTGCATCGTAATATTCTGCATCTGCATTGAGTGAGCCCATCACGCTATTGATGCCTGTCACCTCGTCGTCAGTCTCGATATCGAGCACTGAAGCATACTTGGCACTGCTCTGTGAGTCGGTGAGTATGTGTGCACGATATGGGTTGACCTTGACAGCATGACTACTATACGTGTATAATGACACACTATAAAACTTATCCTTGGCTATGAAATAACAACCATATTTATCAGGGAGGACTACTGATTCGAAAGTTCCATTCAGACGGTTGCCACTCTCTGCGTTAGCAGGTGCACTTACCACTGGTGCAGCAGTGGCGTTGATGTCGATAGTGCCATTTTCGCAATAGACCATCAGTGGTGTGCCTGCTTTGATAGTGCCTTCGGTAATCTCTGTGAGGGTGATAGTCTTTTCAGTAACGTTGCTGAGAGTGTAATACTTGCAACTGCTATTGTCGCTGACGCTATATGCGAATGGTAAGCAGAGAGTAGCCCACTTCGCATTTGAGAGTGTGCGACTGTAGGAAGCCTTCTTCTCACTAGCAAACTGGAAGTCTGCATCGGTTGCGAACTTCTCTCCATCGGTGAATGTCACATCATCATAGCACAAAGGACAAGCATTATTGCTGGTTTGGTCTATCGCATATGACTCGTCTCCCACGCTGAAGTGCTGACGCAAGGTGAGACATCCGTCGCTGTTTGTATAGTTGGCTCTGGACTTATCGTAAGAACTACTTGCACCAATGTTAGTCAAATAAGGACAGTTGTAGAACATAGAACTGCTGGATGTGACACCATCTACGGTGAAATCCTTGCTCACATAGATATTCTTAAGTCTTTGGCATCCATGAAACATGCTGGTAGTATTGGTCACACTCTCCATATTAAAGTGTGTGAGGTCAATCGTACTGAAATGGCTATTGGCAAACATGCCTTCCATATTGGTCACACCTTCCGTGTTGAGATATTCCAGTCCTGTAATCTTATCCGCGAAATTGATATTTGTGAAGAGGTGGGACATATCTGTGGTCTTGTAGTCTGCCACACTTTTGTCCACAATCAGAGAAGTGACGTTCGCAGTCTTGGCTACGCCGACCCAATCGGAGGTTCTGTCATACTTATAGCTATAGTTCTTGCCACACTTGCCATTATAATAATATGTAAACGACTTGTTGGCTTCGTCATACTTAGCCCACAATATCTTCGCAGGATTGGTGAAATATCCGCCCTCTGAGAGATACTTCGCCTTTGTGGCATCCATGTCGGTCTCCTCGGCATTAGAATAATCAGTCAGCGATGTGCATCCCTGGAACATTCTCAAACCTTTGTTGTTGAGGCTTTCAGTGCTTTGTGCGACGAGGTTGTCCACAGTAAACTTATCGCTTACAATGATGTCGGTCAAACCAGAGTCACCATCAAACATATAGTCCATATTGGTCACCTTGGCGGTGTTGAAGTGTGTGATGTCAATTGTCTTCATGGCAGTGCAACCTTGAAACATGCATGACATGTCGGTCACATCCTCAGTGTTCAGATACTCCAGGCCTGTGATGCTCTCTATCTGAGTCATGCCTTTAAACCACAGTCTACAACTTGTAGGACGTGCATCCTTGAATTCCTCATCAAAGATCACTTTCTTGAAATAGGATGCGTAATAATTCCATGTGCTAGCTTCACTGAGAGTATATCTATAATCAACTTTACCTCCCCGCATTTTATTGTAATGGAAAGTCAGTGTGTTCACCGTTGTGTCATATTCTGCCCATGGCTCGGGTGCCACATCCTTGTTGTAGAGATAACCTCCCAAAGTGTAGTCTTTAGCCATTTCTACGCCAACACTACTGCTGCTATAAAACACCAAATTTACACAACCCTTAAACATATCCGTACCACTACTCAGCTGAAAATCTTTGCTCACATTGATGGTCACCAACTTTCTGCAATCATAAAACATTTCATTGGCATTTGTGACACTTGTGGTGTTGAAACTTGTAAGGTCAAGTTCGGTCAGGGCTTGCATATTTTTAAACATGCTGTCCATGTTTGTGACATTGCTTGTCTCAAAGTGTGTAAGGTCAAGCGCTGGCAATACTTCACAATAAGCAAACATGTTGTCCATGGAGGTCACACTCTGCGTAAGGAAATTGTCTCCAAGAACAAGCGATTGCAATGCCCCGCATTTAGAAAACATGAAACTCATGTCGGTGACAGTACCTGTCTCGAAATGGCTCAAGTCAAGAGATGCCAACTTTGAACAGTTATAGAACATAGAGTTCATGTCTTTCACCTTGTTTGTCAAGAGATACTCCAATCCCTCAATCTCTGTCAGGTTACTCAAATCAGCAAACCAATAGCTGGTGCTTGTGGGTAAATATTTTGCAAATTCGCTATTGATTACCACCTTGGTTATGTCGTCCTTTTTCTCGACCCAACCAGGGTACTCAGTTGTACTGTAAGTCTCCGCAATGTCATACTTTGCCGTGGCTTCAGTCAGGAGTTTGACACCATCATAATGGAATGTCAGTGTGTTTGTCTTAGCTTGATACTCTGCCCATGGTTCTAGTTCTACATCGATATTGGTGAGCAAACCACCATCTTTGATAGTCTGAGCTAATTCCTTATTATATTCTTCCGACTTGTCAGAATATCCCGTAAGACCACTGCAACCATACAGCATATGATATGAAGAAGTCACATTTTCTACTATGAACTCACTGTTGACAAGGATTTTGGTGAGCGCTGAGCAATTCTCAAACATGCTCGCCATATCTGTCACCTGGGCGGTGTTGAAATTGGTAAGATTAAGTATCGGACTCAACTTTGAACAACCATAAAACATCTTGCCCATATCCGTCACCTGCTTTGTGATGAATTTTGTCACATCGAGCGTGGTCAGACCAGAGCAAGCGTAAAACATGCTATTCATGTTGGTTACCTTCTCGGTATTCAGTTTTGTCACGTCAAGCGTGGACAAACCTGTGCAGGCATAAAACATTTGTGACATGTCGGTGACATTGGACGTGTCAAACATCGTCACATCCAGTGATGTCAATGCAGAGCAACTGCCAAACATGCCTGCCATAGTGGTGACCTTGGCAGTATTAAATTTGCTCAGGTCTACATTTGTCAGAGCATTACAACCATTAAACATCTCCGACATGTCCGTCACATTCTCTGTGTTGATATTCTGGAGCCCCTCGATAGATGTTATCTTGGATAGATTCTTAAACCACTTTCTGCAACTCACCACTGGGGCGTTGGCGAAATTATCCTTGATTACAACACTCGTCACGCTTGATCCCCAAGTCCACTCTGGGTCTGTGCCATCGGTAGGTATGTCATACACATAGCCTGTGGTGTTGTATTTCTGGTTATCATAGTTGAATGTCAATACTCCATCTTTATATCCCACCCATGCCATGACTGGTGATGTGACATTCAGATAGCCACCACGACTCACGTCTACGGCTTTTGTTATGCCAACATATGTTGAACCTTCGGAATAGCTTGTCTTAGTCAGACCCGTACAGTCATAAAACATATTGTCGCCTTTGCAACCATCCTTGAAGAGAAACTTGTTGCTGACGTTGATGGTGGTCAACTGGCTATCGCCACGAAACATCTCTGTGGCATCAGTCACCTTGCTGTTGTCAAAACTGGTGAGGTCTAGAGTGGTCAATGCTCGACACTGACAAAACATGGCGTTCATAGTGGTCACATTCTGAGTATCAAACTTTGATACATCTACCGTCTTCAAGGCGTGACAAGCTAAGAACATATCGCTCATGCTGGTCACCTCGGACGTGTTCAGATATTGCAGACCATTGATTTCTGTAATATTGGTCATGTTATAAAACCAATGACTGCAAGTGGTCGGCCGTGCATCTGCGAAATCTGCACTTATCGTCACAGTTTTGACGCTATTAGCTATAGTCCACCATCCAGGATTATCTTCACCTGAATTAAGGCCATAGACCGTGATATTGCCAGTAGCGGTCGTCTTGTTCTCGCCATAGCAGAATGTCAGTGCATTGGTGTTGGAGTCATACTCCACCCATGCCTCTTTCTCCGCCATAGCAAACGATGGTAACGCGAGCAACATCATTATCCATGCTGTTCGCATCCATGAAGTAAAAAATTTTTGCATATTATAATTATTAAGTAACTCTATTTTGACCCGTATGTAATGTGAAAAGAATAAGTTGTGCAAGACGTCAAAAAGACGGGATGAATCAGATGATGACACGGATATTGGCATATACAATAAAACTTGCTCAAGTTATTTTTTGAACATTACTAAAGCAAAGTTACTCAATAACTTCGGCTAATTTACCCCCCCCCTACCGATATTTTAAGAATTTATAACTTACTACTATCATAGTAGTTGCAGCGTCCTCGCTGCAACCTTTAGGAGGTACGGCGCC
>CAVABU010000079.1:0-12403 GCA_963586965.1 Gemmiger formicilis | reverse complement strand
CACGCAAAGACGAGCCATGGTGCAAGAGCAAGTGTAAACTTGCGAGTTGGTTTTATAGCCACAAGGATAATCCATAGGGCTATCAGATATATACTATAGAATGGCATAATCGCTTGTTAATATTTAGAATGATGCACGGAACATGAATCTTATACCCCAACGCTGTGATGTGGGCAACTCTGTGTAGGTGAGTCTTCGCACATACTCCACATGTAGGAGTTTGAAGATGTTGTGTATACCAACCACTGCCTCTACGTAAGGTTTGTCCTTGTCCATGATGTAGCAACCCTTAGGGAACTGATAGAGTACATTGTCCGTAGGGTTGAGGTAAGGGTTGTTCTTATCTGAAAGCATACCCCACATCACGTTCACTCCGAGATATTCACGCCACTTGAGTTTGCGGATAAGCGGTATACGATTGAATATCTTTCCATTGAAGTCCCATGACACTTCCAGTGAAGCGAATCGGTCATTGAGGAACTCCATGTTATTGATCAGGCGGAATGTCTCGTCCTCCATGATGTAGCCAAGGTTAGCGCGTGGCATGATGAGCAGAGGGTAGGGCACCTTGTTCCATTGTATGCCCGACTTCAGATAGCAGTCTATCTTTCCCCATGAATTCATCCAGAAGCGTTTGTAGAGTTCAAACTCTGACAAGTTGTATGTGTAGTCACCGCCAAGGAATCCTTCTATGCCTGCTGTGTGACGGATAGTAAACACAGGCGCATCAAGGTTGATAGGCAGTCGGCGCTGCTTCGTATTGATGAATGTCTCACCAGGAGCGATACGTATCTCAGCGCTCACCTCAGTGGTGTGTATGCCCACCTCAGGATTGGTGTAACCTGGATTTTCCTCAGGATTCTTGTATTGAGTCACTGGCGTGAAGTGCATCTCGCCATAGCCAGTGTTGTATTCGTGCTTGAAACCGATGGTGGTCTTAAATCCCCATTCTTCCTCGCGCTCAAACTTCAGTTCTTGCTTTTCGAAGAACTGCATCTTGTCAATGCTTGTCCACTTGAAAGAGGTGAAGACATTATCCTTGTCCGTGCGAATCCATTTGTCGGAAGGCAGAGATACGTCACGTGCTACGGTGAGCGATAGAGTGCGTTTAGGGAATTCGCGAGGCAGATAGTCCTTCTTATTGAAAGAGTATGTCAGCGTACCGCTATAGTAATTCTGCTTCGACTTCCATCCACGTGCGTAGTATCCAGCAAGAAACCAGTGTGGATTGAGATTAGCAGTGGTCTGTGCACTCACACGTGTGCGCAGTCCGTCCACGAAGTTGCGCGATATGATAGTGTTGATAGGACCTATGTCCACCTTAGACTTGCCAGGCGTTGTCTCCACAAAGTTCTCCACGATAGCCTTGAAGCAGAAGATAAAGAGACCAAAGCCCTTCACCTGTTGCAGTTGGGTGATGAAGGAATTCATCTGGCTCTCCGACTTTGTCAGTTCCACGGTGCGGTATTGTCCCCAGAAATCATCGTCGCGCATCTGAGCGTTAGCCTCCTTGCGTGTGGCCGCCTTACCCTTGAAGAGTTTGTTGGATATTGGTTCGAAAGAGTAGTCCGTATTCTTTGTCGTGCGGATGGCTATCATCTTTTGTATCCAAGAAGCCACCTTCAGTTCCACGATCATGTCATCCTGCGAGAGCACCCAGTCACCAGACGGCATCTGCTCGTAAGCCTGGTCGATGCGTAGGTTTTCCACGAAGTTCACGTCAGAACGCTTAGGTATTGTCATGGAGCATTTCTTCACGTGCAATGTACTATCTGCGAGGATGTATAGTTCGCCACGGAAACCGAAGTCCTGCTGATTGTTTGGGATAAACTGCAGATGATAGCAGAAATCCTTGTCCACATACACGGAGTCCTCTATATAGAAGCGGTAGAAGTCTACTGCATCCTTGCCGATAGGCGAGGTGAATGGATATTGCAATAGGCGTACCTGATCATCATATATATCCACGTCAGTAAACACGTCCTTCATCACTACATCCAAGATGTCGCCAGTCTCTATCAACTGGTTTACGCCACCTTTGTTTTCACCGAGGATGATGCTCTTTTCGCTCTTTGGGCTCTTGCGGTACACCTTCTGCGTCACAGTCTCATTTGTTATGACAGGCAGAATGAGTTTATCGTTGTATTTACACAATTCCACCTGATCCTTCACAAACTGTGGTCTAAAGATAGCACCAGAGTCTATGCGCTCTTTGGTCAAATCATTGAGAGCGAGAGTGAGCTTTTGGTATTTGTTATACTGATAGTAGTCCTTGTTGGCAAGGTCAGTCTTTTTCTTCGCTGCAATGACACGCTTCATGAGTTCCACAGCAGGATTGTTCTTGCGTGAATATTTACCCTTGCGGTCAGTCACCACCACCTCATTGAGAGTCTTGGAGTCCTCCTTGAGAGTGAATTTCAGTGAGGAAGGAGTCTTGGCATTGACCTTTAGCGTCTGCTCCTTGAAGCCCACCGAACTGATGGTCAGTTGCCATCCCTCGTGTCGCTCGATGGTCAGTTTGCCCATGATGTCACTCGCCGCAGAGATGTGGTGTCCGCGGTATGTGGCATTAGCAAAAGGAATGGCATATCCCTGGTCGTCGACAATTTCTATGTTGAGTTGTGCTTTGGCTACGATAGCCAAGGTAATAAATAAATACAGAAAAAATAATCTCTTGTTCACGTCATCACTTGTTAAATCGCATGCAAAGGTAGTCATATTATCCGTCTTTTGCTTGAAAAGATGTTCTCAATTAATGTTTTTTGAGTATAAATTGGTATCAGTGTGAATAATAGAATATTACTTAGGATATTTGGAACATTACGTCAGATATATATTGCAAAAAAACTACACTTGATATATGTCATATCTTTTTTTTTGTCTAATTTTGCACCACTATGACGTGGAAACAACGCTTTTATGCTTTTTGGGCAACGGGCTTCGGTGCAGGTTACTGGCCTTGGGGACCGGGAACGGCAGGTGCATTCGTGGCAGTTGTCTTGTGGACGTTGTGTGCAAGTATGACTTCCATAAACCTATTCTATACTACCCTTGTCGCTATTATAGTGGCTACCGTGATAGGCACGGTGACTACCGACAAACTCGAACCCATATGGGGTGAAGATCCCAAGAAGGTGGTCATCGACGAGATGATAGGTGTGTGGATACCGCTTCTTGCGTGCGACCACTTCTCATGGCACGTCATATTAGCATTTGTCTTATTCCGCTTTTTCGATATCCTAAAGCCACTCGGCATACGTGCGCTGGATAGAAGGCACGGCGGTTTTTGGGTTATGGCAGATGATATCCTTGCCGGTATCTATAGCCTTGTCATCATACTTATATTGAAATGGCTTGGGGTATAGAAAAGAAGGAATTGTTTACCTTTGCGAAGGCGCAGTGCTCTGCGTTTGCGGCAACAGTGGCAGATTATATGATGCGAGTGATGCTCGATAAGATTGTGAACATACCTTATCTATATGCCACGTTTTTTGGTGCCATAACTGGCGGTATAGTCAATTGTTGCATCAACTATCGTTTTGTATTTCGTAATAACGATGCTCGTAAAATGGACGTGGCATGGCGCTATCTGATAATATGGTCAGGCAGTATATTTCTTAATACTGCAGGCACGGGTTTCTTTAAGGAAGTGTTTGGCATCAAGGTGTATTATTCCATGCTCATGACATCTGCATTGGTAGGAGTATTATGGAACTATATGATGCAACGATTGTTTGTATTTAGAGGAAAGAAACATATTTATATAAACGAAGATGAACTATAGAGATTTTTTGCAGAAGATTATTTACTATATAATAAATCCTCTGATTATGGGAATGATAAAGGTGGGCATTACTCCTAATGTGGTGACCTTTGTCGGATTTTTAGGCAACTGTGTGGCTGCTGGATTCTTTATCTATGCTGCGTCTGTGCCTGCTGAGGCTCTGACCTGGATAGGGTGGGGAGGCCTTGTGCTTATCATTTCCAGTCTATTTGATATGATGGACGGTCGCCTTGCACGTCTTGGCAATATGTCGTCTAAGTTTGGTGCCTTTTGGGATTCTACCCTTGACCGCTATAGTGAACTGGTTTCGCTTGGAGGCTTGGCTGCCTATCTGTATAGCGTAGACAATCAGTTGTGGGGCACCATCACCATGACAGCCCTCATCGGTAGTGTTATGGTCAGTTATGTGCGTGCACGTGCTGAGGGACTCGGCTTGGAGTGTAAGGTAGGTCTGATGCAACGTCCTGAGCGCGTGGTGGTGCTCTGCGTAGGAGCCATAGTGACTGGTTGCATTGGTAGCATCATCCCATTGTTTATCGCCATCGGTATGATAGCCGTACTTGCAAATATCACAGCCTTCTGGCGTGTGTGGCATTGCTATAAGCAACTGACGAAGTAATATCGCATATTCTATTATACGGCAAAAGGCGCATACCATCGTGAGATTGTGGTATGCGCCTTTTGTGTTTTATTAGGCGGAAGTGTCGTACATCCTACATATGGCAATCATTATAGGAATGGAGCCAGCAGATGGGCAAACCAACCACGGAACTTCTGCCATGGGGTGCGAAACTCATTCCATGTCTCAGGAGTGAGATACATGGAGTCTTTCTTCTGTGAGTCAAAGAGGTCACTCAACTGCTGGGTGGTGCATGCGTCTATGATGACGGCATTGTCTTCATAGTCCCATCTGAGAGATCGCGCATTGAGGTTGGCTGAGCCTACGGTGCAAAACTTGCCGTCCACCATGATTATCTTCGTGTGGTGAAAGCCTGGTTTGTAGAGCCATATGTCGCATCCCTTCTTCATCAACTTGTGAGCATTATAGAATCCACAGTCGGGCGTCAGCGGGATGTCATTCTTTATGCTCAGCATAATCTCCACCTTCACACCTCTCTTCGCAGCATTCTTTAGAGCCTTCTTGAGTTTTCTTGATAAGGTGAAGTAGGGATTGATGATCTTGATGCTATCATGCGCATTATCAATGGCATTCTTGTAGAAATATCTGATGATGTCACTCGTGCGACGTGGTTCGCGATTGATGATGCCCACCATCTTGTTGCCTGCCGAAGGACATATGTCCTCTTTCAGTTCTGCGAAATCGTTGCCCTTGTAAGTGTCGCCCTTGAAATATTTCTTGTCGGTGAGAATCTCTCCGCTCACTTTATACCATGTCTCAAGGAATATCCGTTGCAAGTCATTGACACAACTGCCCTCTATGCGGCAGTGCATATCGTGCCATTCGCCCACCTGCTCGGTGCCAGTGATGTAATAGTCAGCCACATTCATACCACCTGTGTAGGCTATCTTGCCATCGATGACCACTATCTTGCGGTGGTCACGCGAGAAGACATGATTTACCCACGGAAACTTTATCGGGTCAAATTCATATATCTCTATGCCTTTGTCGCGTATCTTCTTGATGTGCTCCTTCTTAAGCGGACTATTATTGGAAGAGTTGCCGAATGCATCATATATCAGTCTGACTTCCACACCCTCTTTTACTCGATTCTCAAGATGGCCTATAAGTAGTTTTACGATGGAGTCATTTCTAAAATTGAAATATTCCATGTGTATGCTTTCCTTGGCCTGGTCGATGGCGGTAAAGAGGTCATCAAACTTGTCCTGTCCACAGGTGAGGAGCACAAGTCGGTTGTCGGAAGAAAAATGCACGCCCTTCTCCCTCAGCTGGTTAACTATCATGGAGTCGGCACTCTCATCCACCAACGTGTGCTCGCGCATCTGGAGAGCCCTCTGTGCATGACTGGCAATAGAATATAAACTTGCTAAGACGACAAGTAAAAAGATGTGTCTTCTAATATTACACATAATTATATTATATCATGCAGGAATAGTGGTCTACTACTCCGAGAAGATGGTTTTCCTTGTCAGTCACCAGCACCATGTGTATCTTGTGCATATGCATGAGGTCGAGTATGGCAGTAATCTTTGTGTCAGGCAATACTGTCTTTGGAGTGCGCGTGAGGATGTCCTCCACCTTGCGGTTGAAGAATTTCTCTTGCCATCTCTCCATAGCCCTTCGGATGTCGCCATCGGTGATAAGTCCTATCACCTTGTTGTCCTTGTCGATGGAGATGCCAAGCCCGAGTTTGCCTTTACTTACGTGAATGATGGCATCACAGAGACGCATATCCTCTGGTATGATAGGCAGGTCAGTGGTGCGCATGATGTCTGCTGCCGTGGTGAGCAGACGTTTGCCCAAGTGTCCACCAGGATGAAACTGTGCGAAGTCTGCCTTCTTAAAGTTTCTTACCTTCATCAGTGACACTGCTAAGGCATCACCCATCGCCAACTGTGCTGTCGTGGAAGACGTTGGGGCAAGGTTGAGCGGGCAAGCCTCCTTGTCTACTTTTACCAATATCAATGACTTGGAATATTTGGCAAGTAGAGACTCAGGGTCGCTTGTCATGGCGATGATGGGGATGTTCCTATGATTAAGGATTGGTATCATGCGTAGCAATTCATCGGTGTGTCCCGAGTTGGATATGGCGAGCACTATGTCGTCAGATGATATGGCACCAAGGTCGCCGTGGTAAGCGTCAAGCGGATTGACGAAAAATGAAGGAGTGCCCGTAGACGACAGTGTGGCGGATATCTTCTCTCCGATGTGTCCGCTTTTGCCTACGCCTGTGACGACGAGTTTACCTTTGCAGTGGTAGATTATGTCAACGGCATTGGCGAATTGGTCGTCTATGCTGTCTATGAGTCCCATTATGGCATCAGCCTCATCGCGGAGGCATTGTTTGCCGTATTTTATTATGTCGCTTTCCATTAGATGAGGTCCTTGATGAGAGATTCCAGTTTGTCGAGTTCGAGCATGTTGGCTGCATCCGACAGTCCCTTATCTGGGTCGGGGTGCACCTCAAAGAAATAGCCCGTGGCTCCGAAAGCCTTTGCTGCCTTTGCCATTGATGGCACGAAGCGTCTGTCACCGCCAGTCTTGCCGTCAGCGCCTCCTGGTCTTTGCACCGAGTGCGTGCAGTCCATGATGACCCTCGGCACTATGCTGAGCATGTCGGGGATGTTGCGGAAGTCTACCACGAGATTATTGTATCCGAAACAGTTGCCTCTTTCCGTAAGCCATACCTCCTTGGCTCCGCTCTCCAATGCTTTCTCCACAGGATAGCGCATATCGATGCCCGAGAGAAACTGAGCCTTCTTGATGTTTACCACCTTCCCTGTCTTGGCGGCAGCCACGAGTAAGTCAGTCTGACGACAAAGGAATGCAGGAATCTGCACTACATCGACAACCTCTGCCACAGCCTCAGCCTGACAACTCTCATGTATGTCGGTGAGAATCTTCAGACCATGCTTCGCCTTCACGTCAGCGAGCATCTGCAGACCCTTTTCGAGTCCTGGTCCGCGAAATGAGCGCAGAGATGTGCGGTTGGCTTTATCAAATGAAGCCTTGAATATGATGTCAGTACCGAGATGGCTATTGATTTCCTTTAGTTTTGTAGCCACTGTGTCAAGCAAATCAGCAGACTCGATGACACAAGGACCAGCTATGAATAATGGTTGCATAATAGAATTACATTATTGTAAAGTGTATGCAAAGTTAATAAATTAGATTAATAATCCCAATAGCAACATATCATTATGTCAATACCACACAATAATTACTCCGTGCATAAGGATGCATCACGTAATTTTTAGTAATTTTGCACCTGTCATATGGACAATAGAAAAACAAAATAACAAGACAATGAAAAAACAAACTACGGCTCTGCATTTGGCTTATGCACGCCCCGATGCCTATGGGTCTCTCAGTGTACCTGTGTATAACACTTTGGCATACGAATTTGATGATGCTCAGACTATGGCTGATGCTTTCACCGATAGAATATCTGCTCCTGACTACTCGCGCGTGGAGAATCCCACGGTGACCAACCTTGAGCGTCGTGTGACAGCTATCACTGGCGCAAGCAAGGCAACAGCCTTCAATTCGGGTATGGCTGCCATCAGCAATATCATATTGGCACTCGCAGCACATGGCAAGAATATCGTTACCTCACGTCACCTATTTGGCAATACCTATGCTCTGCTCGTGACCTCTTTGGCACGCTATGGTGTGGAAGTGCGCCTTTGCGACCTAACAAACATAGACGAGGTGAAGTCTGCCGTAGACGACAATACCTGTTGTATATTCCTTGAAATCATCACCAATCCTCAGATGGAGGTGGCAGACCTTGCTGCACTGTCAAAGGTGGCGCACGCCAAGAATGCTCCTCTGGTGGCTGACACCACGACCATACCATTCACACATTTCTCGGCAAAGGACCTTGGCGTAGACATCGAAGTGGTGTCAAGCAGCAAGTATGTGAGCGGTGGTGCCACATCTCTCGGCGGTCTGGTGATAGACTATGGCACTGGTTATGCTCCAGAGTTTGCTGCACGCCTCTATGGTGAACAACTGTTCAATTTCGGTGCATACATGACACCGCAGGTGGCTTATATGCAGACGCTCGGACTTGAGACACTCGATGCACGCTATCGTGTGCAGAGCGCCAACGCCTTGGCACTGGCAAAGATGCTTCGCACACTGCCTCAGATAAAATTTGTCAACTATGTGGGACTGGAGGATAATCCTTATCACGAGTTGGCGCAGCGTCAGTTTGGTAAGACTGCAGGCGCTATGGTGTGTATAGACTTGGCGGACAAGGAAGCATGTTTCCACTTTATCAATAGTCTGAAACTCATACATCGTGCTACCAACCTCTTCGACAACCGTTCGCTTGCCATACATCCTGCCAGCACCATCTTTGGTGGTTTCAGCGATAGCGAGCGTGCCAGCATGGATGTGCTTGACACTACGATAAGACTCAGCGTGGGACTCGAGGATGTGGAAGATCTGTTTGAGGATATCAAGCAAGCATTAAAATAATAGGATATTATGCAGTATGATTTTGATAAGGTCATAGACCGCTCGGGAAGTGATGACCTCAAGCATGGCGCCTTGTTGCCACGCTGGGGTAGGGATGACCTGCTGCCTCTGTGGGTGGCAGACATGGATTTTGAGACACCATCTTTTATCACCGATGCATTGCATAAGCGCCTGGAGCATTCGCTCTTCGGTTATACCATGGAACCCGCAGACTATCTGCCATGCATCATGGATTGGGTGCGTGACCATCACCAGTGGAATGTGGAGCGTGAGTGGATAAGATTTATCCCTGGCATCGTGAAGGGCATCGGCTTGGTGGTCAATGTGTTTACTCGCCCAGATGAGAAAGTCATCATCCAACCACCAGTCTATCATCCATTCCGTCTCACTCCTCAGGGTAATGGTCGTGATGTGGTGTTCAATCCACTGAAGATGCGCGAGGACGGTTATTACGACATGGACTTCGACAATCTTGCCGAGGTGTGCGATGACAAGTGCCGCATTCTGATACTCTGCAATCCTCACAATCCTGGAGGCATCACATGGAGTAGGGAGACACTGCAGCGTCTTGCAGACTTCTGCTATGAGCATCATCTGATAGTCATCAGTGACGAGATACATGCAGATATGGCACTGTTTGGCCATAAGCATCTGCCGTTTGCATCAGTGTCAGACAAGGCGCGTGACATCAGCATCACATTCCAGGCACCGAGCAAGACATTTAATATAGCAGGCATCGTCAGCAGTTACGCTATAGTGCCCAATAAGCAGTTGCGTGACAAGTTCTACTCTTGGCTCTCTGCCAATGAACTTGACGAACCGACACTATTTGCTCCTATTGCCACCATGGCAGCATTTCGCAATGGTGAAGAGTGGCGCAAGCAGATGCTCGCCTATGTGGAAGAGAATGTGCTGTTTGTGGAAGACTATTGCCGTGAGCATATCCCTGGTGTGCGTCCACTGCGTCCACAGGCTTCATTCCTCGTGTGGCTCAACTGTCGTGACCTCCATCTTTCGCATGATGCATTGCTCGACTTGTTTATAGACAAGGCTCACCTTGCTCTCAATGATGGCGAGATGTTTGGCATAGGAGGCGAAGGATTCATGCGACTCAATGTGGCCGCTCCCCGCAGTGTCATAGCACAGGCTATGGAGCAGTTGGCTGAAGCAGTGAAGAATCTCAATAAATAAGCGAGGATATGATAGAGAAAGGCAACACCTGGACACATCTCATAGGCGTCATCTTCGCCTTGTCGTCCATATGGATGGCGTGGCCAGCAGTCTATGCTGGTTGGCAGATGGCATTCGGCGTGATATTCTTCATCGCTGGCATGTTCCTGATGTTCCTTTCCAGTACCCTCTATCATTGGGTGCGCCCAGGCAAGGCAAAGAATGTGCTACGCAAACTCGACCACATCAGCATATATGTGATGATAGCATGCTCCTACACCCCCATCTGCGTGGGAGTGATAGGTGGCACGCTCGGATGGATTATGTTTGCCTTGCAGTGGACTGTGGTAGCCCTCGGCACAGTCTACAAGATAGTGGCATTGGGCAAGTATCCGCGACTCTCACTGGCGCTATATCTCGTCATGGGATGGAGCGTGCTACTCATGGTGAAACCTGTGCTTGACAATATGTCCACACTGTCGATAGCCTTACTCGTGTTGGAAGGCTTGTTTTATTCGGCAGGCACATACTTCTTTGCCCACGACCAACGTAAGCATTACCATGCCATATGGCATATATTCGTGCTTCTTGGAGCCATGTCGCATTGGAGCGTAGTGCTCACTATATTACTCAGTGTCAATAAATAAACTAAAACAATAGTGTGAATGATAGATTACGATCTGAATAGCATCAAGGCTGTGATATTTGATGTCGACGGTGTGCTTTCCCGTAGCACTGTTAATATGTCCGTGGAGGGGGAACCCCTGCGCACGGTGAATATCAAGGACGGATATGCCATCCAACTCGCTGTCAAGCGTGGACTGAAGATAGCCATCATGACTGGTGGCAAAAGTGAATCTGTGCGCAAGCGATATGAGGCTCTCGGTGTGGATGAAGTGCACATCGGTTGCAGTGTGAAGATAGAGGATTACAAGCAGTTTAAGGCCAAGTATGGATACGACGACAAAGACATCATCTATGTGGGCGATGACATACCCGACTATGAGATAATGTCTATCGTCGGATGTCCATGTTGCCCTAAGGATGCCTGCCAAGAGATCAAGGGCATCAGCCTCTATGTCAGTGATGCAGACGGCGGATGTGGATGTGGCAGAGACATCATCGAACAGGTGCTCAAGGCGCAGAATAAATGGATGAGCGACAATAAGGCATTCGGTTGGTAGACAGTGATAATATGAAAAAGATAATACTTGCAAGCAATTCGCCCAGAAGGCGTGAACTCCTGGCAGGATTGGGCCTCGACTTTGAGGTAAGGGTGAAGTCAGGCATAGATGAAAGTTATCCCGAAGACACTCCGATAGCGGAGGTGGCTGAATATATCTGTCAGAAGAAGGCAAAGGCTTACGATATAGCAGATGACGAGATACTCGTCACTGCCGACACCATCGTGGTGCTGGGTGATGAGGTGCTGGGCAAGCCCAAGGATGAGGCTGATGCCAAGCGTATGCTCCATGCCATCTCCGGCAATACTCATCAGGTGATAACGGGATGCTGCATAGAGTCCGTGGACAAGACCGTGCACTTCTCAGCAGTGACGGATGTCACATTCCGCACATTGACCGATGAGGAGATAGATTATTACATACAGACATGCAGACCCTATGACAAGGCAGGATCCTATGGCATACAGGAGTGGATTGGCTACGTAGGAGTAACATCAATCAATGGTAGTTATTTTAATGTGATGGGGTTGCCAGTGCAACGTATATATGATGCACTGAAGACTTTCTGACACTAATATATAAACACATTATGGGTATCGTAGATGTATTATTGCTGTCCGTGGCATTGGCCATGGATTGTTTTACTGTGAGCATGGTGAGTGGTGTCATCCTCGCCAAATATAGATGGGGGACGATACTGCGTATGTCATTCCTTTTCGGCTTGTTTCAAGCAGCCATGCCGTTTGCTGGTTGGTTGGGCACATCCTATTTTCGCACCTACATCGAGTCCTTTGACCACTGGGTGGCATTTGCCTTGTTGGCTTTTTTAGGTGTGAGAATGATAAAAGAGTCATTTGGTGAAGAAGAGGCAAGGCATTTCAATCCTTATAAGTTGAAGACACAGATAGTGCTTGCCATAGCCACAAGTATCGATGCCTTGGCTGTAGGCATATCTTTCGCTTGCGCCGACTACACATCTCTATCACAATTGACATTCCCACTGATTTCCATAGGACTTGTGTCCATGTTCTTTGGCATTTTGGGAAACACATTGGGCATAGCATTTGGTAAATCCGTAGGCAAGCGCCTTCGTCCAGAACTATTTGGCGGTGTCATACTCCTTCTCATCGGTATCAAGAT
>CAVABU010000078.1:0-12472 GCA_963586965.1 Gemmiger formicilis | reverse complement strand
TAGCACAACAGGTTTTGGTTCTGTTTGATTCGGTTCGAGTCCGGATAGTCCAACAAAAAGGAGTCATCCAAACGGGTGACTCCTTTTTTTATTTCCTGTATTCTCTACTATTCAGTCTTTGTGCGAAGCATTGCAAGCCACCGCATAAAGTCTTATCTGCTTTATCATAGCAAGCAATCCATTGGAGCGTGTAGGCGATAGATGCTCACGCAGACCTATCTTGTCGATGAAATATAGGTCAGCATCAAGTATTTCCTGCGGTGTATGGCCACTCAAGACTCTAATAAGCAGAGCAACGATGCCTTTCACTATCAGGGCATCGCTATCGGCTTGCAGGCGGATAATGCCACCTTCATAGTCACACTGCACCCACACACGGCTCTGGCAACCATCTATGAGATTGCTGTCAGTCTTATATTTTGCATCCAATTCCTTGAGATCACCGCCGAGATCAATGAGCAACTGGTATTTGTCCATCCAGTCGTCAAAGTCATTAAACTCGTCTATTATCTCGTCCTGTATTTCATTAATCGTCATAGCGCTCTGATTTTTCTATTATAAATAATTTATCGGAAGGTCTCACCTTGTCAGGCACAGGCAGACTTACTCGCCATCCCTTCTGTGCTGTTTCCACAGGTTTCAGGTCATAACGTATCTCGTCAGCATTGAGATATATCACACCTGTGGTAGGACCAGTTATGAGCAAATGGTCGCCCTTGTGCAGTTCTTTGGCCTCAATCTGAAACTCAGCCACTCCCAACTTAGAGAAATACTTTATTCCCTTACCACAGTAGACCTTCTTCTCCGTTGCCACCGAACCGTAATACTTATTCCACTCGCCGAGCTTTTGTCCTTGATAGTATCCATCCCAGAAACCACGGTTAAAGACCTTAGCAAGACGCTCGTCCCACTCATCCTTCTTCTCTTCAGTGAATGTACCATCAATGACGCTACGGATGGCTTCCTTATAGCAACTCACCACATTATATACATACTCTGGTCCGCGTGCACGACCTTCTATCTTAAACACCCTCACGCCACTCTTCATCATGCGGTCTATGAAGCGTATGGTCTTCAAATCCTTGGGAGACATGACATACTTATTATCTATCTCCAATTGGGTGCCAGTCTCATTGTCAGTGACAGTATAACTGCGTCTACACAACTGCATACACTCGCCCCTATTAGCAGAGCGACCTGCATTGTCCAGGCTCATATAGCACTTGCCTGACACTGCCATACAGAGGGCGCCATGACAAAACATCTCTATGCGTATCTGCTTACCTTTAGGTCCGCAGATGTGCTGTTCCTCTATCTGACGATATATCTCTGCCACCTGGTCCATATTCAGTTCGCGTGCAAGCACCACGACATCAGCAAAACGAGAATAAAATTTCAGTGCCTCGATGTTGGAGATATTCAATTGTGTGGAAAGGTGTACCTCTACACCCACCTCATTACAATAACTCATCACGGCCACATCAGATGCTATGACGGCTGTAATCTCGGCCTCCTTAGCCGCATCAATGATGCTGCGCATAGTTTCTATGTCCTCACCGTATATGATAGTGTTTACCGTCAGATAAGTCTTTATGCCATGCTCCTGGCAAGTCTTGGCTATCTCACGCAGATCATCAATGCTAAACTTATTAGCAGAGTGCGAGCGCATGTTCAATTGTCCTATACCGAAATACACGGAGTCAGCGCCAGCCTGTATGGCAGCAGCCAGCGACTCTCGCGATCCAGCAGGAGCCATTATTTCAAAGTCTTTTATATCCATTTCTTGTTTCATTATCAACTTTGCATCTCATGCAGTTTCCTGTAATATCCGTTTTTCTCAAGCAGTTGCTCATGCGAGCCGTGCTCCACGATGCGTCCCTCGTGGATCACATATATCTCGTCTGCATTCTTTATCGTCGACAAACGATGAGCGATGGCCACTGTGGTACGTGTCTTCATCAGTTTCTCGAGAGCATCCTGCACCAGTCGCTCCGACTCTGTGTCAAGGGCGGATGTAGCCTCATCAAGGATGAGTATAGGAGGATTCTTCAGTATGGCACGCGCTATAGACACTCTCTGCCTTTGACCACCCGAGAGTCTGCTTCCACGATCACCGATAGATGTGTCGTAACCATTCTCTGTATCGCAGATAAAGTTATGAGCATTGGCAATCTTTGCTGCCCTCACTATATCTTCCTCTGAAGCGTTGTCCACGCCGAAGGATATATTGTTACGGAAAGAATCATTAAAAAGTATAGCCTCCTGGTTGACATTTCCTATGAGCTGACGCAAGTCATGTATGCCGAGGTCCTTCACGTTTATGCCATCTATGAGCACCTCTCCCTCCTGCGCATCATAATAGCGTGGTATGAGGTCCACGAGCGTAGATTTACCGCTTCCGCTTTGTCCTACGAACGCTATGGTTTTGCCCTTTGGGATTACGAGATTGATATCCTTGAGCACCCACTGCTCGGCATAGCGGAAACTCACATGGCGAAACTCTATCTGACTGGTAAACTCCTGTATATGCACAGGATTCTCCTTCTCCTTGATGGCAGTCTCAGCCAGCAGTATCTTGTCTATGCGCTCCATGGAAGCAAGACCCTTGGGGATGTTGTAGCTGGCTCTGGAGAACTCCTTGAGCGGATTGATGATGGAATAGAGTATCACCATATAATATATAAAGGTGGGACCTGACAGTGTGTTGCCACTCAAGACGAGCACGCCACCAAACCACAATACGATGACAATCATCACCGTACCGAGGAATTCCGACATCGGATGAGCCATCTGCTGACGCACTGCCACACGAGTCACCTGATTGCGGTAGGACGTATTGGTGCGGTCAAAGCGCTGATTCATCTTCTCCTCCGCAGCGAAAGCCTTTATGATGCGCAGTCCGCCGAGAGTCTCCTCCACTTGGCTCATGGTGTCACTCCATGTATTCTGCGCTGCCACCGACTGCGCCTTGAGTTTTCTGCCCACATATCCCATAAACCATCCGAAGAGTGGTACAAACAACAGGGTAAACAATGTAAGTTCCCATGATATCACTATCAGCGTGACGAAGTAGGCTATCACCAGCACAGGGTTCTTGAAGAGCATATCCAGTGATGACATGATGCTACCCTCCACTTCCTGCACATCGCCCGACATACGGGCTATAATGTCACCCTTGCGCTCCTCGGAGAAGAATCCGAGCGAGAGTGAGGTTATCTTGCGATAGAGTTGATTGCGTATGTCACGCACCACACCGGTGCGTATCGGGATGATAGTGGCAGAAGACAGGAAATACGCTCCCGTCTTCATGAAGGTGGTAACGATAAGAAAGAGTCCTATGAGTAGCAACGTCGTAGACGCTCCGAAAGTATTGATGAGATGCTGCACGAAATAGTTCA
Source organism: Gemmiger formicilis (assembly GCA_963586965.1). Classification (GTDB taxonomy): domain Bacteria; phylum Bacteroidota; class Bacteroidia; order Bacteroidales; family Bacteroidaceae; genus Prevotella. Next base: position 9,074 of record CAVABU010000078.1, on the reverse strand, counting down.
TATTGTTGGTAGCCACCTCTTTCAGTCCTGCCTCACTCCACTGCATATAGCGAGTGGCAGCCTCCGCATCTCCCGTCTTGAAGAGTATCTGCAAAATGGGGATGATGGCAGCAAAGGAGAATATATTCAATGTAGCCGACAGTATATTGAATATCAGCGACAACACCAAATACTTCTTGTAAGGAGGTATGAAGCGCCTCAACACTTTCAGAAATTCTCTCATAGGTACTTTCTGTCGATTAGATTTATTATCGTATCACCCTTTATTCTTTTATGCGCTCACCAAAGAGTGTGGCACTTGTCGAACCCGTAATCTTCACTCTCACGGTGTCGCCTACATGCTCGTCAGTCTTGTCAAACACCACCATCTTGTTTTGTGATGTACGTCCGCACATCTGTTGGCGTGAGCGCTTGCTGAAGCCCTCCACGAGCACATCAAACTCCTTGCCTTCGTCCTTCTTATACTGCTGGGCAGATATCTCCGTCTGCAACTTTATCATCTCGTTGAGTCGGCGTATCTTCTCATCCTCTGCCACATTGTCAGGCAGATGTTTTGAAGCAAAGGTGCCAGGACGCTCAGAATACTTAAACATGAAGGCAGAGTCATAACCCACCTTCTTCATCAGTTCGAGTGACATCTGATGGTCTTCGATAGTCTCGTCATGATAGCCCACGAAGATATCAGTAGTAATGGAGCATTCGGGTATGATGCGACGTATGGCAGCCACACGGTCGAGATACCACTCGATGGTGTACTTACGGTTCATGAGTTTCAGTATCTTGTCCGAACCGCTCTGCACTGGCAGGTGTATGTGCTTGCAGATGTTGTCATGCGAGGCTATCACACGGAGAGTCTCGTCACTCATATCCTTAGGATGCGATGTAGTGAAGCGCACCCTCATGCCTGGCACAGCCTCTGCCACCATAGCCAACAATTGTGGGAATGTGACATCCTCGCCTCCGTTCTCGTCTTTGAGAGCATGATATGAGTTGACATTTTGTCCGAGCAGTGTCACCTCCTTAAATTTGCGTGCCTCGAGATCCTTCACCTCTTTAAGGATGCTCGCCACCTCGCGACTGCGCTCCCTACCTCTGGTGTAAGGCACTATGCAGTAGTGGCAGAAATTATTGCATCCACGCATGATGCTAACAAATCCGCTGAGATGATTGCCCGGCATACGCTGTGGCACTATCTCCTTATATGTCTCTGTAGTGGAAAGTTCTATGTTGATAGCCTTTCTGCCCATTTCGCACTGTGCGATAAGGTCTGGCAGGTTCATGTATGAGTCAGGTCCTGCCACCAGATCAGCGTGGTGATTTTCCAGAAGATCTTCCTTCACTCTCTCAGCCATGCATCCCAGCACGCCGAGTATCACCTTTCGTCCTTCCTTCTTATTCAGTGCATGGAGAGTGTCAAGACGATGGTATATCTTGTTTTCTGCATTTTCGCGCACTGAGCAGGTGTTAAGGAAGATGGCGTCTGCGAGGCTTTCATCCTCACAGACGTCATAACCTGCCATACCCATCACGGATGCCACGACTTCAGAGTCAGCCACATTCATCTGGCAACCGTAGGTTTCGATGTATAGTTTCTTCATTATGTCCTTTTGGATAGGATATTGTTATTTCTTGCTTGCTGCCTTTGCAGCCTTGTCTGCCTGTGTCTCCACGCTCACCACCTCTACGGTGAATATCAAAGTGGAGTAGGGTTTGATCTTTCCTGCCTGACGCTCGCCATAAGCGAGGTTCTCAGGGATGTAGAGTTCCCATTTTGAGCCCTCTGGCATAAGGCACAAAGCCTCTGTCCATCCCTTTATCACCTGGTCAGGGCGGAATGTTGTGGTGTCAGGATTGCGCTTGTAACTTGAGTCAAAGACTGTGCCATCGATCATCTTGCCTTCATATTTCACAGTCACATTGTCAGACTTAGTAGCCACTTTGCCTTTACCCTGAGTGATCACCTTATACTGCAGACCTGAAGGCAGAGTCACAACTCCTTCCTTCATCTTGTTGTCCTCGAGCCACTTGGTGTTCTCAGCGATGTAGGCAGCATTCTTTATCTTGTCATCAGCAGCTTGTCTTGCCTTGACATATTCCAAAGCGGTCTTATCGTTAAAAGCGACAGTGTCTGCCTTAGCGCCATCAACAAATCCTCTATAAAACATATCCGCATCTATAGAGTCTGGAGTCTCAGCAAAGTTCATCTTGTTTTGTGGCAATATCTGCTTCTGCACCTGTGCGGAAATCTGCACACCTGCATTGTAAGCCACATACTTAGGGTCGCTACCATTGGCTATAGCATCATAAAAACCTTTCTCAAAGTCAGCCATAAACATGGTATCGAGTCCGAAAGACTTTTGGAGATACATCATCAGTCCGCGTGTAGCGGTGTAGCCTGCAGCATAACTGGTGCTATCGCGTGATGTGAGGAGGCTGAGCGGAGTCTGAGCTACAGCCAGTTCGGTGTCAGCCTTATTTTTCTTTTTCTTATCCTTCTTGCCGGCATTAGCCACAAGAGAGGTGCTTGCCAAAATGACAAGCACCATGAATAATGTCTTCTTCATCTTATGTCTTACTTTTCGATGCTGAGAAGTTCAATCTTGAATACAAGAGCAGAGAATGGTTTGATCTGACCCATCTCACGCTCACCGTAAGCAAGCTGCTGAGGGATGTAAACCTCCCATACAGAACCAGCAGGCATCTTTGTCAGCACCTCTGTCCAACCCTTGATCACCTGGTTAGCACGCATTGTAGCAGGAGTGCCACGCTTGTAAGAAGAGTCGAATACGATGTCATTGATAAGACGGCCCTCATAGTTTACCTTCACCAGTGAGGTGTCAGCAGGGATAGCGCCTGTACCTTCCTTGATGACCTTATACTGCACACCTGAAGGCAGAGTCTTCACGCCTGGCTTCTTCGCATTGTCTGCGAGGAATTTCTCGCCAGCCTTCTTGTTTGCACCAAACTGCTCCTCGGCTACCTTTGCCTTGATCTGTTGCATCTTGGTCTGGAATATCACCTGAGCTTCCTCTGGGGTCATCACGCCCTTGCCATTGGTAGCACCAGTGACAAATCCTGCCATGAAGTTCTTCAGAGAGATGGTCTTTGTAGAGTCCTCACCAAAGATCTCGTGGTTGATACCAGGTATCATCTGAGTGCTTATCTGCTGACCTATCTGTACACCAGCGTAATAAGCAGCCTTCTTCTTGTCATCACCTACGTTTACACCGTCATTGAGACCCTTGATAAACTGGTCGATGTAAGTTGTATCCATACCCATACGGCCAACGAGATACTCGCGCAGACCCTGAGTCTGAGCCAAACCGATGGCATAGCTCATCGTGTCAACATCGTTCTTCAGATTTGCCTTTGGGGTAGAATTGCCACATCCTGTGAATGCGACAGCAGCGACAACTACGAACGCTACAATAACTAATTTCTTCATTTTGATTTTATATTTTTTGTTATTAATGTTCCTATGGTTACTTCACCTCGATGAGTTCCACATCAAATACGAGGGCACTGAATGGAGGTATGGATGCACCTGCGCCGCGCTCGCCATAACCCAACTCGTAAGGTATGTAGAAGCGATACTTGGCACCTTCCTGCATCAACTGCAGACCCTCGGTCCATCCTGCTATCACCTGATTGAGTGGGAATGTTGCTGGTTCGCCACGCTTGACACTCGAGTCAAACATCTTGCCGTCAATAAGCGTACCCTCATAATGGCACACCACAGTGTCAGTGGCAGAAGGTCTCTTGCCGTTGCCTTCCTTGAGCACTTCATACTGCAGACCGCTGGCTGTGACATGCACATTCTCCTTGGTAGCATTCTCTGCGAGATACTTCTCACCTTCAGCCTTGTTTACCTTAAAACGCTCAGCAGCAGCCGCACGCTGCTTCATCTCCTGAGCCTTAAAAAACTCCTGCACGATAGCCTGTGCCTCGTCATCCTTCAACTGCTTGTTACCCGCGATGGCGTCCTTGATAGCCTGTGCGAAATCATCGATGTTGAGATCTTCGGCGCCCATATCCTTCAACTGGCTACCGATACCCAAACCCAAAGCATAACTTACTTTGTCCATTTTCTTTTATCCTGTTTGTTTTGTTAATTAATCAATGAATGCCTGCGCATGATTTATGCGCACATACAATGCAAAGTTACATCTTTTATTCCTTTTTCTCCATTGCCACTTGTACTTATTATGCATTTTTAGTAAATTTGCCTTGACTAAAATTCTTACTCACAATGAAGAAAATAGTATTTTTGACTGGTGCTGGCATGTCAGTAGAGAGCGGATTCAAGACATTTCGTGGCAGTGACGGACTGTGGGAAAACTATCCCGTGCAACAGATAGCCACACATGAGGGATGGCTTGCCGACCCTACGCTTGTGACAAAGTTTTATAACATGCTTCGTCACAAACTCTACTCCGCCCAACCTTGTGAGGGTCACAAACTCGTCGCCTCGCTTGAGAAGGATTACGACGTGACGGTGATAACACAAAATGTGGACAATCTGCACGAAAAGGCGGGCTCTACCAATGTCATTCACCTGCATGGCGAACTCACCAAAGTGTGCTCTTCTCGTGACCCTTATAATCCTCATTTTATCCAAGAACTATCGGAAGATAACTGCGAGGTAACACCTGGCACAAAGGCAGGCGATGGTTCATTATTGCGCCCTTTCATCGTGTTTTTTAATGAAAATGTACCGATGATCGAACCCGCAATAGAGCAGGTGCAACAGGCTGACATCTTTGTCATCATCGGCACTTCACTCAACGTCTATCCTGCCGCAGGATTGTCTGCTTATGTACGCCACGGAGTGCCCATCTATCTCATAGATCCTAACGAGGTGAATCACACCCCTAGCACGTCTTTTACACACATCTGCGAGGGTGCTTCGGAGGGCATGAAAGACCTTTGCCGCATACTACAAGAAAGCGGGCAAAAGTGAAAAAACGTTGCAACTTGCGCATATTAGGGAATTCGTTTGTAACTTTGTAAACGTATATGAACACATCTTCCGACATCGCTTATATGCGCCGTGCCATGGCTCTCGCCCAAAGAGGCGAAGGTCATGTCAACCCCAACCCGCTTGTAGGTGCCGTCATCGTGGGCAAAGATGGTGACGGCAAAGACGTCATTATCGCTGAGGGATGGCATCACCAATATGGTGCGCTGCATGCCGAGCGTGACGCTTTCCGCAACGCTGACGAAGCTGGCATTGACTGCAAGGGTGCCACCATGTATGTCACACTCGAACCGTGCTGTCATCATGGACACCAACCGCCATGCACTGAGGCTATCATTGAGCATGGGATAAAGCGTGTGGTGGTGGGACTTGACGACCCCAACCCACTTGTGGCGGGTAAAGGACTGAGCCAACTGACGGATGCGGGCATCAAGGTGGACATGATAAATACTACTGACGAAGGCAAGCAACTGGAGGAGGAACTGCGCTATCAAAACCGCGTGTTTCTACATCATATGACATCATGGCGCCCATGGGTGGTGATGAAATACGCCATGACCATCGACGGCAAGATATGCACCTCGTCGGGTGACTCGCGCTGGGTGAGTGGCGAAGAGTCTCGCAAGCGTGTCCACAAGATGCGAAATGAGTTTATGGCTATCATGTGTGGCATAGGCACTGTGCTTGCCGATGACCCGATGCTCAATACGAGAATCGAAGGATGCGATGACGCACGCAATCCTATAAGGATAATAGCCGATCGCCATCTACGTCTGCCTCTTGACAGTCGCATAGCGACCTCAGCCGACAGCATTCCCACTATAGTGGCTCATGCCGAGGGCGCTGACTGGAAAAAAAAGGAGGCTCTGCACGAACTCGGCATACGCACATGGCAGTGTGACTCTCTGAAAGACCTTCTCCACCGCATGCACGACGAGGGCATCGACGGCATGATACTCGAGGGTGGTGGCACTCTCAATGAGTCATTCATCCGTGAAGGGTTAGTGGATGAAGTCTACGCTTTCATCGCTCCTAAGATAGTGGGAGGCATAGAAGCGAAGACTCCCGTAGAGGGAAGGGGTATCATGCGCATGGCAGATGCAGTGAAATTGAAAGATGTAAAGATCGAACAGTTGAAAGACGATATCTTGGTCAAGGCATTATGTTCACAGGAATAATAGAAGAGATAGGACGCATAAGGAGCATCAGCCGTGGTGTGAGGAGCTTCACTCTCGCAGTGGATGCCACGGAGATAATGTCTGACGTAAAAATAGGCGACAGCATTGCTACCAACGGGGTGTGCCTCACGGTGACATCGATCATTCCTAACGGTTTCACCGCTGATGTGATGCCTGAGACGGTCAACCGCACTGCACTTAGCCAACTGCAGGTGGGCAGCGAGGTAAACCTGGAGCGGGCGCTGACTCTCAGCGGACGTCTTGGCGGACACATCGTGAGCGGTCATGTGGACGGCACTGGATACATCTCAAGCATAAGAAAGGATGACAATGCGGTGTGGATCACCATCAACTGCGACAGCAAGCTATTGCGCTATATAGCAGAAAAGGGGTCCATCACCATTCAGGGCATAAGCCTCACTGTGGCACAGGTGTTTCCCGACGGTTTCTCCGTAAGCCTCATCCCCCACACACAGAAGATGACCACTCTGCACTCAGCGCATAGGGGCGACATCGTCAATCTGGAGACTGACGTCATAGCAAAATATACTGAGCGACTGCTTGGCATCGACACTCAGAAAAACGAATCATTAACAGAAAAACTAAGACTTTTATGAATACTATCGAAGAGGCTCTTGACGCCCTGCGCGCAGGCAAGTGCATACTGGTGGTCGACGACCCTAACCGCGAAAATGAGGGTGACCTCATCTGTGCGGCGGAGTTTGCTACCACTGCCAATGTCAACATGATGGCATCTCTGGCAAAGGGACTGATATGCATGCCTATGAGCCGCGAAATCTGCAATAAACTCAACCTTCCGCAGATGGTGGCAAACAATAGCGACAACCATATGACGGCATTCACGGTGAGCATTGACCACGTGTCTACCACTACTGGCATCTCTGCCGTGGAGCGTAGCATCACTGCCATGGCTACTGTGGCTGACGGCGCACAACCTACTGACTTCCGCCGTCCAGGACATATGTTTCCTCTGCAGGCACGCGAGGGTGGCGTACTCGTGAGAAGCGGACATACGGAGGCCACAGTGGACCTCTGCCGACTGGCAGGACTGAAGGAGTGTGGCCTGTGCTGCGAGATAATGCGTGAGGATGGCACCATGATGCGTCGCACCGAACTGACAGAATTTGCCAAGGAGCATAATCTGGTGATGATTTCTATCGCCGACCTCATAGCCTACAGGCGCAAGACGGAGAAATTGGTAGACCGCGTGACTGAGGCCGAACTGCCTACTAAATACGGCACATTCCGTGCCTACGGATACATCAACCGCGTCACTGGAGAGCACCACGTGGCTTTGGTCAAGGGAGATGTGACCACCGACGAACCAGTACTATGCCGTGTGCACTCGGAGTGTCTCACGGGTGATGCCTTCGGAAGCCTCCGTTGCGACTGTGGCGAACAGTTGGCTGAAGCCATGAGAAGAATCGAAAAACGTGGCAGGGGCGTACTGCTCTATCTCCGCCAAGAGGGACGTGGCATAGGTCTTATCAACAAGTTGAAGGCTTACAATCTGCAAGACCATGGCATGGACACCGTGGAGGCAAACATCGCCTTGGGCTTTGCTGCCGACTTGAGAGAATATGGCACTGGAGCATCCATATTGGCTGACCTCGGCATACACAAACTCTTACTCATGACCAACAACCCACTGAAGATACAAGGACTTGACGGATTTGGCCTTGAGGTGGTGGGACGTGAACCTATAGAGATGACTTGCAATGAGAAGGACGAATTCTATATGTACACTAAGTATGCTAAGATGGGTCACTTGCTTCATGTCACCGACGTAAAGTCCATACTCGAGAAGCACGCCAAGATGACAGAAGAAAACAAAGACAAACAATAACTCAACATAATATGAAAATACTTGAAGGAAAACTTGTTGCCGAAGGACAGAAGGTGGCCATCGTGGCATCAAGATTCAATGACTTTATCGTCTCGCACCTCATCACGGGTGCCGAAGACTGTTTCGTGCGCCATGGAGGCAACACTGACGACATCACACTCGCCTACGTACCTGGTGCATTTGAGATACCGCTCATGGCTAAGAAACTCGCTGAGTCTGGCAAGTATGACGCCGTGGTGTGTCTCGGAGCAGTCATCAGAGGAGCTACTCCTCACTTTGACATGGTGGCAAACGAATCAGCTAAGGGTATCGCTTCTGCCGCTATGACATCGGGAGTGCCTGTGCTCAATGGCATCCTCACCACCGACTCTATCGAGCAGGCTGTGGAGCGTGCTGGCACAAAAGCGGGCAACAAGGGCGCCGATGCCATGATATCTGCCATAGAGATGATCAACCTTGGTAAATTGGCATAAGCTAACCTCGTCTGAAAACGAAGATATATTCATCGCCCGGAGAAGATAGCTTCATCGTCTAGAGAAGATAGCTTCGTTGCCCATAGAAGATATCTTCGTCGATTGAAGCTTCTGATTTGTTATTTAGCGAGATTGACATAGCATAGTAGTTGTAGCGTCCTCGCTGCAACCAAGTGGGCAATTGTATTAATAGGAGGTACGGCGCCCTCGCCGTACCATCTCAGGGGCGCTGTACCTCCTAATTGGCAAAGCGAGGACGCTTCGCCTACTAAGAATACCATCTTTTTAATATTACATGGTGCTTCGCCTACTATGATTAGTAGTTGTAGCGTACTCGCTGCAACCAAGCGGGCAATTGTATTAATAGGAGGTACGGCGCCCTCGCCGTACCATCTCAGGGGCGCTGTACCTCCTAATTGGCAAAGCGAGGACGCTTCGCCTACTAAGAATACCATCTTTTTAATATTACATGGTGCTTCGCCTACTATGATTAGTAGTTGTAGCGTACTCGCTGCAACCAAGCGGGCAATTGTATTAATAGGAGGTACGGCGCCCTCGCCGTACCATCTCAGGGGCGC
>CAVABU010000077.1:10329-12726 GCA_963586965.1 Gemmiger formicilis | reverse complement strand
GCAAGTCGGATGGCAGCACCGACATGAAAGTCACTATACTTGGCATTGGAATTGTCCGTCGCCTTCATGGCATTGTCTACTAGTTCACGCTGGTCTGCGGGCAACTCATCAAATGTCAGCACATCATATTCAATCTCAATAGTATTCTTCTTCATACTCTTTTATTAATATCAGTTTTTTCTCTCGTAAGCCCCTATGTCCGGTTTACCATCATCCCTTGGCAGCCCTCGTCTATCCGTCGGAGCAGACGTAGAGGCATTACCCTTGTCAATGGCAGGAGAAGAGGCATCGAGTTGGAAATTATAAATAAGGTTTTCAGTATCTATGTTTACAAAATGTTTCTTACCTGTCGTGGCAGTATCTTCTGGCATTTCGAATGTCACATTGACAAATTTCACCGAGTCTGCAGTCTCCACCTTCGGCGTGCGCAGGATGCAGTCTTCGAAACGATAATTAAATACTTTCGTCGTGTCAGCATTGCTTCCCATGACCACATCGTCGGCATAGCCCGTCACAAGAGTGTTGGTGCAAGAGAGATTGAGGTCGCCCGTGAGCGTGGAGAAACTGAGCGCAGCACCGCGGTTGGCATCAAAGGGATAAAACTGCGCCAAGGTACAATTGTTGACCTTCGCATCACCACCATCGACGCAGAGACAGTCCATCAGAGTGTTAGTTATCTGGCAATTGGTCAACGTCATATTGCTATGTTCGGCATATACACCATAACCCTGACAATTGTGCACCGTGGAAGCATTCATGACGAGCGTGGACTTTGTGACGTCACATGAATCGATGGCTATGCCATTATAGGCACTGTGCAAGTCGGTGTAATCAAACTCATTATCATAGGAAGACTCATGCAAGTGCACCCCACTCCACTGTCCGCTCACACGGTCGTAAGGCAGATAGTCAAACATGTGGTCGAGTCGGTAGCCACGAAGAATGACCTCGTTGCCCGCCTCGCCCTTGCACAGCAACTTGCCATATACATCTATATAAGAGTCATCACGAAAATAGACTGTCGTGCCAGCATTGAGCGTGAGCGTGGCAAGCGAATCCACCTTCAGCGGACCATATATCACGATGGGTTTGTCACCGCTCCACGACGTATTGTCCTTTATCACAGGGCTATTCATTATGAGCGCATCCCACGACATGGCGGTGAGGTTTACCTTCTGCACGGCACCACTCTCAAGCGTCAGACTCAGGTCATCCTCTATCTTCGTCGGCACGATTTGTCCATTGGTAGCCGATGTCAATTCGATAAACACTCGTATGCTGTCATGCTTCATCACTTCCACCTGATTAGTTTGATATCCAGTCTCTTGACCGAGATAGATGCCGTCCACATTCACACGAAACCCTGTCTGATTACCACGGTCGAGTTTAGCAGTAGCGATACGGATATTCTTGTCAGTGCGATTGTATATCCAAAAGGAGTGCACCGACGTGGGCACATTACTAAAGACCGTATCCATCTTCACCGTGTCCACGGAGATGGAGAGCAAATCCGCCTTGGAAGTGGAGTATACGTCATCACTGCACGATGCGATGACAAGCAAAAGGCTTGCTATAATGGTATGGAATATGATATTTCGTTTCATCATGCAGTTAATAACGATATTTTGGTGGCATTATTGTTTCATATCAGTAATTATCGGTTCTTATCGTGCGCAAAATTAAATAATTTTGTCAATACGGAAAACTATTAGGCATATTTTCTGTAACTTTGCCCACTAAATAAGACACTAATGGACAAAATAAAGAAATACTTCCCCAGGCTCAGCGAGCAGCAGATAAAGCAGTTTGAGATGCTGCAGTCGCTCTATGAGGACTGGAATACCAAGATAAACGTCATATCAAGAAAGGATATCGGCAATCTATACGAGCATCATGTGCTCCACTCACTCGCCATAGCAGAGGCCGTACGATTCAAACCAGGCACAAAGATACTCGACTTTGGCACGGGCGGTGGTTTCCCTGGCATACCATTGGCGATAATGTTTCCCGAATGCCAGTTTACTCTCATTGACGGCACGGGAAAGAAGATACTCGTGGCTAACGAGGTCATCAAGGCTCTGCAACTCAAGAATGTGGAGGCTGTGCATCGTCGTGGCGAAGAGGAGAAAGGTAAGTATGACTTCATCGTGAGTCGTGCCGTGATGCCCCTACCCAACATCGTCAAACTGATGAAGAAGAACATCTCCCAAAAGCAGAACAATGCCGAGATGAACGGATTCTTCGTACTTAAAGGAGGAAACGTCGAATCGGAGATTGCTCCATATAGAAACCGTGTGGAGAAGACCGAAATCTGCACTTGGTTTGATGAGGAATGGTTTAAGGACAAATATGTAATCTATCTGCCATGCTGACAATAAAGAATTTCACAGTAAATCC
>CAVABU010000077.1:8520-9929 GCA_963586965.1 Gemmiger formicilis | reverse complement strand
TACTGCAAGGAGGAGAAGGTGGCATTCTCGGGTGACACGCTCTTTCGTGGTAGCATCGGACGCACGGACTTCTCTGGCGGTAGCATGTTTCGCATCATACAGAGTCTGAGGATGATTTGCCAACTTGATGACGACATAAAGGTGTATCCTGGACACGGAGGTCAGACGACCATCGGTCACGAGTGCGCCACAAATATGTATCTCGACCGTTGAGACGACATTCAGATGACGTTTGAATAGCGTTAGAATAGCATATGAACAATAATGCTGAACGGATAATCATGGGCATAGACCCTGGCACTAATGTCATGGGATATGGTGTCATCAGCGCCACTGGCAACAAGGCTAAGATGGTGGCGATGGGAGTCATTGACATGCGCAAGATGTCTGACCCTTACATCCGTCTCGGGCACATCTCGGAGCGTGTGGAGGGGCTCATAGAGTCTTACCTGCCTGACGAGATAGCCATCGAGTCGCCATTCTTTGGCAAGAATGTGCAGTCTATGCTAAAACTTGGACGCGCACAGGGCGTGGCGATAGCGGCAGCCATCAGACGTGATGTGCCAGTGCACGAGTATGCTCCACTGAAGATAAAGATGGCACTCACGGGCAACGGTTCGGCAAGCAAGGAGCAGGTGGCTGCAATGCTACAGAGAATACTCTCGCTACGAAAGGATGAGATGCCAAAATTCATGGATGCCACTGATGCCTTGGCAGCAGCCTACTGCCACTTCATGCAGATGGGCAGGCCTGACACGGGCGAGCGACACTTCAAGTCGTGGAAAGACTTTGCAATGAGCAATAAAGATAGGATACAACAAGATTTGCATCGCTAATATATAAAAAGGTAAAGAGAAAGTAAGGATGAGAGAAGTTATAAAGATCAGCAACGGCATGTCACGTATGCCGGAGTGGAGACTGAAAGCGCCACTGACGCTCAGCCTGTATGAAGGAGAACACATAGCCATCGTGGGCGACAATGGTAGCGGAAAGACAAAACTGGTGGACATGATCACGGGCAAGCACCCGCTCTTTCCCGACCAGGTGACATATGACTTTGGAGAGAATGCCTCGGCGCTCGTCTCTGACAACATAAAGTATATCACTTTTCGTGACTCCTACGGCAGTTATGACGGCAGTTACTATCTGCAGCAGCGCTGGAATCAACAGGAGATAGACGAGGAGACGCCGACAGTGGGCAAACAACTCGATGACGTCTACCACTATCTGGAAGACAATGAGGAGAGAAGGCGCTTCAGAGATCATCTCTACAAGATGTTTTGCATGGAGCACCTGCTTGACAAATACATCATACTGCTCTCATCAGGAGAGATGAGAAAGTTTCAGTTGGCTAAGATGCTACTTGCCAACCCGAAGATACTGATAATGGACAACCCCTTCATCGGACT
>CAVABU010000077.1:0-8246 GCA_963586965.1 Gemmiger formicilis | reverse complement strand
GTGATGGACAATGTGAGCATCAGTTACGGCACTCGCACCATCCTCAACAAGGTCAACTGGACTGTGCTCAATGGCGAGCACTGGGCTCTCAATGGCAAGAATGGTGCGGGAAAGTCCACGCTACTGTCACTCGTCTGTGCCGACAATCCACAGAGTTACGCCTGCGACATCACCCTCTTTGACAGGAAACGAGGTTCGGGCGAAAGCATCTGGGAGATAAAGAAGCACATCGGATATGTGTCGCCAGAGATGCATAGGGCATACAACAAGGACATCGAATGCATAAAAATAGTGGCGAGCGGATTAAACGATTCGGTAGGTCTCTACGTCAAACCATCAGAAAAGGATTTCGACGCATGCCACTTCTGGATGAAAATCTTCGGTGTGGACCATCTGGAGCACCGCACATTCCTGAAGATATCAAGCGGTGAGCAGCGTCTGGTGCTGTTGGCACGCGCGTTTGTGAAAGACCCCGAACTGCTTATCCTCGACGAGCCACTCCATGGTCTTGACGAGAAGAACGGCAAGAAGGTGAAAGACATCATCGACGCATTCTGCCAGCGCAAGAATAAGACTCTGATAATGGTGAGCCACTACAGGGAGGAATATCCCGAGTGCATAAGCAAGGAGATAACACTTAAAAGAAATATATAAGACGGAAGAATATGAAAAAGACTATTATGACACTAGTGCTGCTCTGCGTCGCTATATGCCATGCTTCAGCACAGGACATCTTCAAGGAGGTGAAAAACCTTATGGAAGGATACCAGAAGGTGAAGAATGACACTACACTCAATCTGGACGTGAGAAAGGTTGCCACATTCAAGTGGGATGCCATCTATTACATGGTATACCAGGCTTCGGATGAGACTGAGGACGAACTGGGCACTCAGGTGAGCGCGATGATAGACTATGTGACGCTCTATCTCAAGCAACTCAAGGATGCCAAGACTCAGCAGAAGAAGGAAGTGGTGGTATCAAAATTTAAGAACGCCACTCTGGAGAATGCACGCTACAATGACCAAGATAAGGATGTCATCTATGCGTATGTGGACAATCCTGACTTCCTGACTCAATTCTCACTTGACACCGACTGGGTGAAAGCACTCGAGGAAGTGAAGAAATAATAAAACCAATAGGTATCAGCGTAAGCATCCCGAACGGCATTTTCACACAATGTCTTGTCGGGATGCTCTTTTTTTATCTGCATAAAGCGAGTGAGGTCTGCCTCCACCGCCGTATCCCTATATGTTGACACTGTGTCTTTACCAAGGCGAGTATACAATGCCATGGCCTCGGTAAAGTTTTTTGGCATATGGGTGGCAGTCATATTCCACTTCTTACAGTAAGATGCGAAGGCATTGAGGTCACGATCCATGAGGCAAGCCGTGAGGAGATAGTCCTTGCCCATAGGCGTCAGCGTGCCACGATGATCCATTATGTCAAGATACTGACGGATGGTCATGCCACGCGAAGGTATACCGCCGAGAGCCTTGTAGATGCGGTCCACAGGAAACATGTGCATCCTTTCGGGTCGCATCGGCAAGAGGCTTGATGACTCGCGAGTGATGTAAGGGCGGAAGAAATTGTCACCTAGCCGCGATGCATTCGCCTCGGAGAAAGCCTTGACAGCGGTCAGTTCCTTAGTGTTGACACTGCTCAGACTGAGCATCTCGTTGACCTTCTCATATTCGCCCGCTGTCATCATCTGCTCGCTTCTTATTGTCATGTGGTCAAGTTTGGACGTGTTGCCACAAGCCACGGTGTAGAAACACATGACAAACAACAGGACAAGATTATTCCACAAGCATCTGACAGTGGCATTCTTTCCCGTGTCAGACACGAAGATGTTGCGTGAAAAACTATTGAGCAGAAAGACCGCGATAAATATCACGAGGGAGAGAAGCCATGTATATCCGAACACATTCTTCTCTCCTTCATGCACCACATTGATATCTGTCATAGCCGCCAACACAAGCAGTGACGGCACATGACGCAGTGAGCAGAGGTAAGATAGATTCTTAGACAACACGCTGGCAGACAGCATACTGAGCAGGAAGAGCACCGCCGTGATGATCAGCGCTCCCACAAGAGTGTTGTAAGTGGTGGCACCCTCCGCCAGCACATATTGTGCATAAGCGAGCATGTCACCCTGGAAACAGTACACATAAAGCAATGTGAATGCCACGAAGACCATCGTGCACACCACATTCGGTATTCTTGCGGGATATCTCTTCCTCATCGCCTTTGACTTATATTTTCCTCAGCACCATAGCACTGCGTGCTGGCAGATATAGTTTCAGCCACTCTTTCTTGTCAGCAGCATAGAGCGCATCGTAAGTAGTGAAATGCTCCACGCTGTCATCATTGAGACCCTGACCTCCAAACTCCTTGGCATCGGTATTGAGTATCACCTTGTAAGAACCAGCCTTGACAAGGAATCCATAATCGGTGAAGGAGCGCGCAGGACTGAAGTTGAATACGAATATCAATTCTCCCCTGCTATATGCTATGACCTGGTCACCATCGTTGTGCCATATCTCCTGCACAGGAGTAGCCTGGAATTTCTTATATGCTCCGATAAGATGTATCAGTGCTGAGTCGAAGTCGCCAAGATAGTGATAACACAAGTCCTTGTTGTCCACGAGATTCCACTGACGGCGGGCATACTTGTAACTCCATCCGTTGCCTTCACGTGGAAAGTCTATCCACTCGGGATGTCCAAACTCATTGCCCATGAAATTGAGATAACCGCCATTCATCGTCGATGCTGTTATCATCCTTATCATCTTGTGGAGGGCTATGCCGCGATGCACAGCATCATTCTCGTCACCCTTCTTGAAATGCCAGTACATATCGGAGTCTACGAGACGGAATATCACCGTCTTGTCACCCACGAGTGCTTGGTCATGTGACTCCACATAAGAGATGGTCTTCTCATCGCTTCGGCGGTCCGTGAGTTTCCAGTACATGTCGAATACTCCCCAGTCCTCATCCTTCTTTTCCTTGATGATCTTTATCCAGTAGTCTGGGATACCCATAGCCAGACGATAGTCGAAGCCATAACCGCCATCTTCAAATTTCACTGCGAGGCCAGGCATACCCGACATCTCCTCGGCTATGCTGATGGCATTCTTGTTGACCTCATGTATGAGAGTGTTGGCAAGGGTGAGATAGCAGATAGCATTGTCATCCTCGGCACCATTGAAATAGTCGGCATAACTACCAAAGTCCTGTCCCAGTCCATGATTATAGTAAAGCATAGAAGTGACACCATCAAAGCGGAAGCCATCAAACTTATATTCCTCAAGCCAATAACGGCAATTGGACAACAGGAAGTGTATGACCTGATCCTTACCATAGTCGAAGCAGAGGCTGTCCCACTGATTATGCTCACGACGGTCGCCAGGATAGAAATACTGATTGGGGTCGCCACAGAGATTGCCGAGACCCTCCACCTCATTCTTCACCGCATGTGAGTGTACAAGGTCCATGATGACTGCCACGCCATTGCGATGTGCTTCATCGATGAGTTGTTTGAGTTGTTCGGGAGTGCCGAAGCGACTTGAAGCAGCAAAGAAATTGCTCACGTGATAACCGAAACTGCCATAGTAAGGATGCTCCTGTATGGCCATGACCTGTATGCAGTTGTATCCCTCCTTGATAATGCGTGGGAGGACATTCTCACGAAACTCGTCGTAAGTGCCCACCTTCTCTGCATCCTGTGCCATACCGATGTGGCACTCATATATAAGAAGAGGTGAAGTGTTTGGTTTGAAGGTCTTTTTCTTCCACTTATATTCCTTCTCAGGAGCCCACACCTGTGCGGAGAATATCTTAGTGTTCTCATCCTGCACCACTCGGGTGGTCCATGCAGGGATGCGCTCACCGCAACCGCCTTCCCAGTGCATACTCATCTTGTAGAGGTCACCATGCTTGATAGCATTCTCAGGCAGTTTTAGTTCCCAGTTTTCTGTGCCTTTGATGCGCTTAGCCTTATATTTGGAAGTCTCCTTCCAATTATTGAAATCGCCTATAAGGTATAATGCCGTAGCATTGGGCGCCCATTCGCGAAACACCCATCCAGTGTCCGTCTTGTGCAGACCGAAATAGAGATGTCCACTGGCAAAGTCCACAAGAGTTTTCTTGCCATTATTTGTCAGTTGCGATATTTTGTCCTTCACTCTGTCATGACGTCCGTTGATCGCATTAGCATACGGACGGAGATACTCGTCATCACGCAACAGTTTCAGCATTGCAGGTTCTGTCGGCGCCTTTGTTTTCTTGACTGCCATAGTTAGTAATAGTATTTTTTATTCTTCGAATCGTTTGCCATTCTCATAGTAACCCTTCTTGGTCACCTTGCCGTTTCTATCTTTCTCCACAAACTCTCCATCACGCACATCATTTACGAAATGTCCTTCGAAGCGTTTGCCTTCCTTGTCTTCGATGATGGCTGAGCCATTCTTCACGCCGTTTTTGTATTGTCCCTTAAACTTTGTGCCGTCGGAATAGTGGATTATGACTTCACCGTCTATCATGCCGTTGCGGAATTGACCGCTATATAGGTCGCCATTCTTCTTCTTGAGTTTGCCTTGCCCTGACTGCAAGTCATTCTTCCACTGACCAGTATAGGAGTCACCGTTTGACCATGTGAGGATGCCGTATCCACTTTTCTCGCCATCGGAGAAGTGACCTGTGTAGCAGTCGCCATTGGCATAGCGGAGTATGCCCTCGCCCTCGCGCAGGTCGTCCACATAAGAGCCCTCATAGGTGTCACCATTTTGATATTTGTAAATGCCCTTGCCGTTTTTCTTGTCGTTAGACCATTCGCCTGTGTACACGTCGCCGTCGGAATACTTGAATGTACCCTTACCGCTACGCTCGTTGGCGCTCCACTGACCGTCATAACTCGAACCATCATCCCAAAGGAAGAAGCCTTTGCCGTCCTTCTTGTCATCTTGCCAGTTGCCATCATAATATGATCCGCCATGAAAGGTGTAGCGACCATGTCCCTGACGCTTGTCCTTAAACCAGTCGCCATCGTATTTATCGCCATTAAAGTAATACATCACTCCGTGGCCGTGCTGATAGTCACGAAACCACATGCCGACATACTTATTATTGTTGGCAAAGTAATATGTGCCTCTACCGTGCTGCTGGTCCTGAAACCAGTCGCCCTCGTATTTCTCTCCGTCAGTGAAGGTGTAGACGCCGTAGCCCTGGCGTTTGCCTTTCACATACTCACCTTCGTAGGTGTCACCTGTCTTGAATAGCGTGTTGCCCTTTCCGTTAGGTTTTCCAGACATTATCTCGCCTTTATATTGTCCGCCATCGTGGGTCGTGCAAGAGCCGAGGGAGATCTTCTGCGCTTTACTGGGAACGACCAATAGCAATGACAATAAGGCAAGGGATATATATTTTCTCATCGATGAGTTTTCGCTTTTTGATTTATGTAATATGCCAAAATTACGAATTTCCATTGACAACACAAAGTGTATTAAAGTTTTTTTGTACTTTTGCCAATGCGTTATACTTCGCACATCCTTTGTGTAAGGGATGTCTTAAAGACAAGAAAGAGTAAAAAGATGAAATTTATAGCAATTATTCCAGCGCGCTACGCGTCGACAAGATTTCCAGGCAAGCCATTGGCTCTGCTTGGTGGCAAACCTGTAATCCAGCATGTATACGAAAAGGCGCAGTCGGTCATGGACAGTGTGTATGTGGCGACTGACGACGAGCGCATCTATGACATAGTGAAAGGTTTTGGTGGCAATGCCGTCATGACGCGCGCCGACCACAAGAGTGGCACTGACCGCATCAAGGAGGCAGCTGACAAGATACGCCAGGCATCAAGCGAGGAGTTTGATGTGATAGTCAACATACAGGGTGACGAACCATTTATCGACGGCGAGCAAATTAAGACCCTTTGCCATCAGTTTGATGATGAGTCTACGGACATAGCCACGCTCGGCAAACCATTCACATCGATGGAGGCAGTGGAGAATCCTAACTCGCCCAAGATAGTGGTAGACAACAATGGTTTTGCCATGTATTTCTCCCGTTCGGTGATACCTTTCGTCCGTGGCGTTGACAGAGGCGAATGGTTAGGTAAGTATCCTTTCCTCAAACACTTGGGCATCTACGCTTACAAGAGCCACGTGCTTGACGAGATCACCGCCCTACCCCAGTCTTCACTTGAGTTGGCTGAGAGTCTGGAGCAATTGCGCTGGTTACAAAACGGATATAAAATACGCGTCGGCAAGACTGACATCGAGACTGTCGGCATAGACACACCTGAAGATCTTGCGAGGGCTGAGGAGTTTCTTGCGGGAATGAAGGAAGGTGAATAAAAAAAAGAAGATAGCTTCACTGGCTGGAGAAGATATCTTCTATCGGTGATGAAGCTATCTTCTCTGGCCAACGAAGCTATCTTCATCGGTCAACGCAGTTATCTGCATCTGTCAGCACACCGAAGTCATATCCGTTAGCAATGAGCCAATCGAGGCTTTCGGGTAGTGCTGTATGGAGTTTGTCTATACTCTTAAGGGAATCGTGAAAAGTGATTATGCTCCCATTGCGAGCATACCTCTTTATATTATTGACCACATCTTTTGCCGTGAGGAGTTTGGAGTAATCACGCGTGACGAGATCCCACATGACCACCTTATATTTACGGCTCAACCACGCATACTGTGATATGCGCATCCATCCGTGAGGCGGACGGAAGAGATGTGTGTGGAGCAGAGCATCAGCCTTTTTGATATTCTCCATATAGGTGTTGATGGTGTGCTTCGCCCCACCCATATGATTATATGTGTGATTGCCGATGGCATGACCTTCCGCCTTCACTCGTTCGTAGAGATCAGGATGGCGGAAAGCATTTTCGCCCACCATAAAGAACGTGGCTTTAATACCACGTTCTTTTAGTGTATCCAGGATAAAGGGAGTGGCTTCGGGGATAGGACCATCGTCGAAGGTGAGATACACCTTTCGCTCATTGCGGTTCATCCGCCAGTATGCCTTAGGATAAATCCATCGCAGCCATTTGGCCGGTTGCTCAATAATCATATCCCTTTAGAGTTGGCCTCCCTTACTCTGATAGAGGTTCATGAAGTTATTGAGTATGGTCTCCTGCTTCTTTGCAAGATTAGCATCCACAAGGTCGCTGACATTGAGCACTTCCTTCATGATATACAGTTGTGTGAGCACGTCATTCTGCGACATCTCAAATGTGCTGCCATCGAGTGACAGATACCATGTGGCATACTGTGAAGCCGTGGTCCACACCTTATTGATGAGTTGCTTAGCCTTAGCCTTTTGTCCGAGCAGTGCATAAGCCTTAGCCAGGTCATTACCACCACTCATGTAGTCCATCGGGATGTTGTAGTCAGGCAGTTCCTTGCTACACTTCTCGAGCACCTTGAGAGCCTTATCCTTCTTGCCCTCAGAGATGAGTGCGAGTGCGAGTTTAGCAAAGAGGCGACGGTGTGTGTAGCACATTCTCAGCACGGTCTCGTCGATATAGATGCCAGGAGTGCTCATACCACCGTAGCGGTAGCGATACATCATATTATTGTACATCTTCTCCGAGTCGAAGTTCTTGCCAGTGTTCTTCGTAGTAAATGGTGTGATGCGGTTGGCAAGACCCTCGAGGATGAAGTTGTCACCGAGGTTCATGTAGTTGTCCTCACCCACAGTCATGGCCACGTATATAGGACGTGTCCAGTTGGCATTGCTGATGAGTTCGAGCATCATCAGGTCGCCCTTGTAGAGATAACGCTTGCCACTGAGTGAGATCACCATCTTGTCAGGTATGGTGTCGCTTGCCATCATCATGCCACTCTTTCTCACGGCATCCTTGTCTATCTTGACATAGACGGTGTCGGATGGTATGACGTGCATATCCTTGTTGGCAGGATTGAGCACCCAGTGCTTCATGACATTTTTCAGTTCGAATGGGTCATCACCAAACTGTGCCTTTGCCTCTTCAGGATTTTCCTTATAGAAGTCGAGTATCTGCTGTTTGAATTCTGGTTTCACCTCCACCATCTCATTGGTGCCCGAGCAGTAGTTAATACGTTCCCAATTGATTGGCAAACTTGGAGAGTCGTAAGCCGGACGACGCATCTGGTCGATATACCAGTCGGTCTGCAGGTAAGACAGGTTGCAGACGCGGGCATCTGTTCGTTTGCCTTCGACATCCTGATTATACCACAATGGGAAGGTGTCGTTATCACCATTGG
>CAVABU010000076.1:0-12962 GCA_963586965.1 Gemmiger formicilis | reverse complement strand
TACACCACACAGGATGCACACAATGTGAACTCATATCTTGGAAGAAATGACAATAGCGCTGCAACTGTTAGCGACAACACTGGTACTGCAACAATCTCAACCAAGCAGTAACATCGACTATTCTCATTAGTGCAAACAAATATTGGCGTCCCCGCTTCCGCGAGGGCGCTTTATTATTATAGTAGTTGCAGCGTCCTCGCTGCAACCTTACTTTCTGAAAAAGGGC
Source organism: Gemmiger formicilis (assembly GCA_963586965.1). Taxonomy (GTDB): domain Bacteria; phylum Bacteroidota; class Bacteroidia; order Bacteroidales; family Bacteroidaceae; genus Prevotella. Next base: position 12,736 of record CAVABU010000076.1, on the reverse strand, counting down.
AAAGCGGGGACGCTTCGCCTCCTAATAATAGTAGTTGCAGCGTCCCCGCTGCAACCATCGCTTACATATAATGCTATTCATTAGGAGGTACGGCGCCCCCGCCGTACCATCTCCATCAAGGATGCTAAAAAGAGAAATACTATCTTGCGAATGGTACGGCGAGGGCGCCGTACCTCCTAAAAGGGCAAAGCGAGGACGCTTCGCCTCCTATTATTACTATTTCTCTTTGAGCGGATTCCATCCCTGAGCGAGCAACTCAAACTCGCTACCATCATTGGCGATGAGAGCCAGACCCAACTCCTTGCGACAGATGTGACCGATGAGTTTCACTCCCTCAATGTCTTTCACCTTCTCATGGTCGCCTATTGGCACGGTGAAGAGCAACTCGTAGTCCTCGCCACCATTGAGAGCGCAAGTGATGACATTCATGTTGAGTTCCTCTGCCATGAGAGCAGTCTGATAGTCGATGGGGATATTCTTCTCGTAGATACGACAACCGCAACCGCTCTGTTCGCAGATGTGATGCAGTTCGCTTGACAGTCCGTCAGAGATGTCTATCATGGACGTGGGACGTATGCCAGCCTCACGCAATTTCTCGATGATGTCACCCCTTGCCTCCGTCTGCAATTGGCGCTGAAGCAGATACTCCTTACCACCAAACTCAGGTTGGAAATACTTCAGACTCTCCAGTGCCTTCTGGTCATTCTTCTTCTTAGCCTCGTCCACCTGCTGATAGTAGACAGTCTTCTCACGCTCCAGGAGTTGCAAGCCCATATAGGCAGCACCGAGGTCGCCCGACACGCAGATGAGGTCAGTGTCCTTGGCACCATTTCTATAGACGATGTCTTCCTTTTTGGCATCACCTATGCAAGTGATGGATATCGCCAGACCCGTGTAAGAAGAGGTGGTGTCGCCACCCACGATATCTACTCCCCATTTCTCGCATGCCAAGCGGAGACCAGAATAGAATTCCTCCATGTCCTCCACCTTGAAGCGCTTGCTCAGTGCTATGCTCACCACCAGTTGGCGTGGCGTGCCATTCATGGCAAAGATGTCGGAGATGTTGACCATGGCAGCCTTGTATCCAAGATGCTGCAAATCTATATAAGTAAGGTCAAAGTGCACACCCTCCATCAGCATGTCGGAGGTCACAAGCACCTCAGTGTCGGGGTAGTGCATCACGGCACAGTCGTCACCGACAGACTTCACTGTAGATGGATGTAGAGGTGGCAGATTCTTGGTCAGTCTACTAATAAGGCCGAATTCGCCTATTTCGGAAATGTTCATGTCTTTATGTTGTATTATCGTTAGTGAGTGTCACCCGTGGGGGTGATAGTTCTTGCTTTTTATATAGTCGAGCACCACGCCATCAAAATCCGCCTGTTTGTTGAGCATGAATTCTATCTCTATCGGCAGTATGTAGAGGTGCTCACGTATGTTGTCTGGGATATCATCCAGATGTGACAAGCGCGCAGCATCCTTCTCAGTAGTGATGATGAGCGATGATGGTGGCATAGTGTCGTACTTGCCACTAATCTTTTCCATGTCAGACTTAGAGAACTGGTGATGATCGGGGAACGTCATCATCTCGATGCTATGGAAATGTGGCTCCGTGTCAGCGAGTATCTGCTTTGGCGATGCTATGCCAGTAAACAGTAGTACGTCTACATCCTTCGTGTCCTCACCAATGTTCATCGTGTGACCATAGTGGAAAGACACCAAAGACTTATATTTTATGGAAGTGAAATACAGATGCTGATATGGTCTTAGGTCGAGCGTCTTCTGTAGCACACGATAGTCTATCGGTTTCATATCGTCAGGCAGTTTGGTGATGATCACCACGTCAGCCCTCTCCTTAGCACCTACTGGTTCGCGCAGTCTGCCTGCAGGTAGCAACTCATCGCTTGTGATTATCCTGTGATAGTCCACCAACAAGATGTTGAGCCCAGGCTTCACATATCGGTGCTGATAGGCATCATCGAGCAAGACGACCTCCACATCGCGTGTGCGCTTGTCTTTCTTCAGACGTTTGATACCTTTACGACGCTTCTTTTCCACGGCGACGTATATGTCGGGAAACTTTCGCTTCATCTGAAACGGTTCATCACCTATGCGTGGCATCGGAGTGTCATCCTCTGCCAACACAAATCCATGGCTCTTGCGCTTATATCCACGTGAGAGCACTGCCACCTTATACTGATCTTTGAGGAGTCGGACGAGATATTCCACATGAGGAGTCTTGCCACATCCGCCCACAGTGATATTGCCGACGGAAATCGTAGGGATGTCAAAGTGAGTCTCCCTAAGTATGCCGACGTCAAACATCCAGTTGCGCAGTGACACACCTATGCCATAGAGCCAGCTGAACGGTGTCAGCCATCTATTTATCTTTGTCAGGTCTCCCTCCATGTCAGTCGTTTACCAGTACCTGTTGTTTTTAATATATCTTCAGCATGTAAGGCATGGCAGCCTGCACAGGACACTGATCCTTGACATTCTTCATATACACGAATGGCAGATACCAGTCGCCCAATTGAGCCTTCATCTTGTCATTGAGATAGTTGTCGGCAGACTCATCCATATTGAGCAGTTTCTCCGTCCAGTCCTCTTCGGCAGGATATTCCTCCGTGTAGTAAGAGTCCACCTTAGCCAGTTGGGCAGCCTTCTTGACAGCATCGTCAAGTCCACCGAGCTGATCCACGAGTTTGATGCTGAGAGCATCCTTGCCCAGCCATACGTGACCCTGTGCGATGCCTTCTATAGACTGCACATCCTGCTTTCTGCCGTCAGCCACGCGCTTGCGGAAGAGGGTATAACCACGATTGATATAACCCTGGAGCAACTGCGCCTCCTCTGCATCAAATGGGCGCAGGAGGAAACCATAGGCAGTCTGTGTCATGTCAGAGTGGCGATTGGTCTTCACACCGTCGAAGTGTAGGCTGAGTTTATCCTTGAGCAGTCCGCTGGCTTCAGGTATGACACCGAAGATGCCGATCGAACCCGTGAGGGTGGTAGGTTGTGCCACTATCCACGAAGCATTACAACTGATGTAGTAACCACCCGAAGCAGCATAGTCACCCATGGATACCACCACAGGCTTGCGCTCTTTGAGTTTTGCTATCTGGTGCCAAATCTGTTCTGAAGCATATGCCGAACCGCCAGGCGAATTGACGCGTATGACAACAGCCTTCACATTGTCATCCTTCATCAAGTCTTCGATGTCCTTGCACATGTCGTTGCCTACAATCTGCCCTTCGCCCATATTCATGATACCCTGCAGAGGAGTGTCCACGATGGTGCCTTCAGCATAATATACGGCTATCTCGTCGCCACTCTTCTTTGCTTCCTTGACATTGCGCATGTCAGCAATCGAGAGTTGAGGGACAGTTTCATCCTCACCGATGCCAAGACGCTTCTTTATCTCAGCCTTTATCTCGTCGTGATAGAGCAGACCGTCAATGAGCTTCTTAGCCTTGAGGTCTTCCTGTGACATCATGGCAGTCACCTGATCGGCATAACTATTGAGCGAGTCCACGCTGATGCCACGGCTCTTGGAGATGCTTCCACAGATGTTGCTCCATATGCCATTTACCATAGTTGTCACCTGTTCGCGGTTAGCGTCGCTCATGTGGTCTTCGGTGTAAGCCTCTGTAGCGCTCTTGTATTTGCCCACCTTGATGACTTGGTATTTGATACCAAACTTAGCATATAAATCCTTCACATACATAGTCTGAGACGAGATGCCATGAAGGTCAAGTTCACCATTAGGGTTGAGATATATCTTGTCTGCCAAAGAGGCAAGATAGTAAGATCCCTGGCTATATGTGTCTCCATAAGCGACGATCCATTTCTTAGAAGTCTTGAAGTCTTCCAGTGCATTGCGTATCTCAAGGAGAGAGGCGAGACCAGTCTCCACGACACCAGCCTCGATGTATATACCTTTTATCTTATCATTCTCCTTGGCTTTCTTTATGGCAGAAAGTATGTCATTGAGTCCCATCTGATTTGCTTCGCCACCAGTGAGTTGGCCGATGATGTCGCTGGAAGACTTTTCTGAGATGACACCATTGAGATTGATTGTCAGCACGCTATTGTCGGTCACACTCTTGGTAGACTCTCCCGATGCCACTATGCCAATGATGCTCATCACGCCGAGAATGCCGACGATGACAAATGTGGCAATAGTGCCCACCATAGTAGCCAATACATACTTTCCGAATTCTTTCATAACTGTTATAATCGCTCTTTTATACTTGTTTGCTATTTGTGCGCTATACTAATTCAATTTGCAAATGTACTAAAACTTTTCTATATACATTATATATATTATAGAGAAACTTGGGCAATACGGCGATAATCTATCCTCATTCGCTGGAGAAGATATCTTCTATGTGCTGCGAAGCTATCTTCTCCAGCCAACGAAGATATCTTCTCTGGACGATGAAGATATCTTCTCTGATAGTGACAAATTGTCATACATCATAGCATTGGCATACTTTTGGCGAAAGACGAGGTGTCTGACCATCATCAGACAAGTGAGTAAACAAGGGCTCCTCGAGAGTCAATAAAAACATAAATTTTAAACTATGAACATTAGACCATTGGCAGACAGGGTATTGGTAAAGCCCGCTGCAGCAGAAGAGAAAATCGGTGGAATCATCATTCCTGATACAGCAAAGGAAAAACCATTGAAGGGTGAGGTTGTCAGCGTAGGCAACGGCACTAAGGATGAAGAGATGATACTCAAACCTGGAGACCAGGTGCTCTATGGCAAGTATGCTGGCAACGAACTTGAGTTTGAGGGCGAGAAATATCTCATCATGCGTCAGAGCGACGTGCTCGCAGTCATCGCATAAAGGATGGAGACTGCAATAATATATAAAATGTAGAACATATTAAAAAACGATAGAATATTATGGCTAAAGATATCAAATATAATGTTGATGCTCGCGAATTGCTCAAGAAAGGTGTTGACCAACTCGCTAACGCAGTGAAGGTGACCCTCGGTCCTAAAGGTAGAAACGTAGTCATCGAGAAGAAGTTTGGTGCTCCTCAGATCACCAAGGACGGTGTCACAGTGGCAAAGGAAGTAGAACTTGAGGACAAGTTTGAGAATACTGGCGCACAACTCGTAAAGAGCGTGGCTTCAAAGACAGGCGATGACGCAGGTGATGGAACTACCACTGCAACAATCCTTACACAGGCTATTGTCACAGAAGGACTTAAGAATGTCACTGCCGGTTCTAATCCTATGGATCTGAAGCGCGGTATTGACAAGGCTGTCGACAAGGTAGTGGAGCATATCAAGAAGAATGCCGAACTCGTAGGTGACAACTATGACAAGATTGAGCAGGTGGCTACTGTCAGCGCCAATAATGATCCTGAGATAGGTAAGCTCTTGGCAGACGCTATGCGCAAGGTGTCAAAGGACGGAGTCATCACTATCGAGGAGAGCAAGAGTCGTGAGACATACATCGGAGTGGTAGAAGGTATGCAGTTTGATCGCGGTTACCTCTCAGGTTACTTCGTTACCGACACAGAGAAGATGGAGTGCGTGATGGAGAATCCTCTTATCCTCATCTACGACAAGAAGATCAGCAACATCAAGGATTTCCTGCCTATCCTCCAGCCTGCTGCAGAGACAGGTCGTCCACTTCTCGTCATAGCAGAGGATGTAGACTCTGAGGCACTCACCACACTCGTAGTCAACCGTCTGCGTGGCGGACTGAAGATTTGTGCTGTGAAGGCTCCTGGCTTCGGCGACCGTCGCAAGGCAATGCTCGAGGATATCGCCATACTTACAGGTGGCGTAGTCATCAGCGAAGAGAAGGGCTTGAAACTGGAGCAGGCTACAGTAGATATGTTAGGTAGCGCTGACAAGGTAGTCGTAGGCAAGGACAACACTACCATCGTCAATGGTTCGGGTAGCAAGGAGAATATCCAGGCTCGCGTGGCACAAATCAAGAATGAGATACAAAACACAACATCTTCTTATGATAAGGAGAAACTCCAGGAGCGTCTTGCCAAATTGTCAGGTGGCGTGGCAGTGCTCTATGTAGGTGCCAACTCTGAGGTAGAGATGAAGGAGAAGAAGGATCGTGTAGACGATGCACTGTGCGCTACTCGTGCTGCCATCGAGGAAGGTATCGTAGTAGGCGGTGGCACCACTTACATCCGTGCTCTCGACGACTTGGCAGACCTCAAGGGTGACAATGCCGACGAGCAGACAGGTATCAACATCGTGAAGAATGCCATCGAGGCTCCACTTCGTCAGATAGTCTTCAATGCCGGTGGCGAAGGCGCAGTGGTAGTACAGAAAGTACGCGAAGGCAAGGGTGACTTCGGTTACAATGCCCGCAAGGATGAGTACGAAGATCTGCGTAAGGCTGGTATCGTAGACCCTGCAAAGGTAGCACGTGTGGCACTTGAGAACGCCGCTTCCATAGCAGGCATGTTCCTCACGACAGAATGTCTCATCGTAGACAAACCCGAACCAGCAGCTGCTCCAGCAGCACCAGGTGCAGGCATGGGAGGCATGATGTAATCCACCTAAGAAATGGCAGAATGAATGCAAAGGCGAGGGTAAGCAAGAAAACTTACTCTCGCTTTTTACTTTTTTTAGCAATTTACTTGTAGATATTAAATCTTTTATATACCTTTGCTTAGAGATTTAGTGATTATGAGAAAACTCCTTGCTATATACACACTCATCATGACGTTCGTCTTGTCTGGTTGCGACTTTATGGGATCAGCAGACAAGGCTCGTGATGCCATCGACAGCATCGAGATAGTGCGCTATGATCGAGTGGAGGCTCGCTACCTCACGACGGGTGATTTTGCTGCCTTGCAAGAGATGAACACAGTCTTCCCTAAGCAGACCCGTGCTCTCATTGAAGACTTGCTTAATCTCGGTACAGTCAACAATGTGAATATCAATAAGAATATGCTGGAGTATTTCCAAGACTCCACACTTCAGAATATTATCTACACAGCAGAGTCTGAGTTTGCCGACATGACAGATTTGGACAAGGACCTAAAGGCGGCATTTCGTAATCTAAAGAAGGAGATTCCTAATGCGGAGATACCTACCTTCTATACCCAAATCGGATCATTAGACCAGAGCATCGTGGTGGACGACAATGCCATCGGCATATCTCTCGACAAGTATCTTGGCAAGAACTATTCGGCCTACTTGCGTTTCTATGACGAGAAGCAGCGCGAGTCGATGTCGCGCGAATATATCGTGCCAGACTGCATGCTCTTCTATCTTGTCAGCAAATATGGTCTGCACAACAATTGTGATGTGAGTCAACATGACCGTGACGCAAATATGGGCATCATCATGTATGTCACCAATAAGATGGTCGGTCGCAAGGCATTTAAGAATGCGCTTGTCGATAGGGTAGCGACATACATGAAGAAGCACCCAAGCATGACCATACGCGACATACTTGAGACTGCCGACTATTCTGGTATTTGATTTTCCTTTAGATTCTTGTTTGTATATATGTCAGTATGCAGTATTTGTTATATATCGATTACAAAATATAACAAATTAATCAGTATATATTACGAATACTAACAAACGAGGCAAAATTAATATTGGATTTGTTGGTTGTAAAGAAAATAATAGTTACCTTTGCGCAACATTAAGGAAAAAAGATACTATCGCCCCTTAATGGGAGCGATAAAATGGTTGAGAATTACACATATATTATATATAGACGATGAAAAATCAGTTAAGAAGTTCCGTTTGTACTGAAGGTCGCCGTATGGCAGGTGCCCGCGCACTATGGGTGGCAAACGGAATGAAGCGTGAACAGTTTGGAAAACCAATTATTGCCATAGTTAACTCATTTACTCAGTTTGTGCCTGGTCACACTCATCTGCATGAGGCAGGTCAGATAGTCAAGGCTGAGATAGAGAAGATGGGATGCTATGCGGCAGAGTTTGACACCATAGCCATTGACGATGGCATAGCCATGGGTCATGACGGTATGCTCTATAGTTTGCCTTCGCGCGACATCATCGCCGACTCGGTGGAATACATGTGTAATGCACACAAGGCAGACGCAATGGTATGCATCTCCAACTGTGACAAGATCACTCCTGGTATGCTCATGGCAGCCATGCGACTCAACATCCCATCAGTATTTGTTTCCGGTGGTCCTATGGAGGCTGGTAAATACAAAGGTGAAAACCTTGACCTTATCACCGCAATGATAAAGGGTGCCGACAAGACTGTCTCTGACGAAGAACTCGCTGAGGTGGAGGATCGTGCTTGTCCTGGTTGCGGTTGTTGCTCGGGTATGTTTACTGCCAACTCCATGAACAATCTGACTGAAGCCATAGGTCTCTCATTGCCAGGTAATGGTACCATCCTTGCCACACATGTGAACCGTGTAGAATTGATGAAAGAAGCTGCACGTCAGATAGTGAAGAATGCCTTTGCATATTATGAGGATGGCGACGAGAGCGTATTGCCTCGTTCGATTGCCACACGTCAGGCATTCCTCAATGCCATGACACTTGACATCGCTATGGGAGCGTCTACCAACACTGTGCTTCACCTGCTTGCAGTGGCACAGGAGGCTGAGGTGGACTTCACCATGAAGGATATCGATGCTCTTTCACGCAAGACTCCATTCCTTTGCAAACTTGCACCAAATAGCCAGAAGTATTCCGTACAGGAATGCGGTAGGGCAGGAGGTATGATGGGACTGCTCGGTGAATTAGCAAAAGGCGGTCTCATTGACACCAGCGTCAAGAGAGTCAACGGCCACACATTGGCAGAGGACATCGACAAATACTCTATCCTTAAGGCCGACATAGACCCTGAGGCAAAACGCATATACTCAAGTGCACCAGCAGGTAAGTTCTGCAATCAACTCGGTGCGCAGAATACCACATACGAGACATTGGATACTGATCGTGCCAACGGTTGTATACGCGACATCGAGCATGCTTACACCAAAGACGGCGGTATGGCTATCCTCTTCGGCAACATAGCCCAGGACGGATGCGTCGTAAAAACTGCCGGCGTGGACGAGTCCATATGGAAGTTTGCTGGTCCTGCCGTGGTCTTCGACTCACAGGAGGACGCTTGCGAGGGTATCCTCGGTGGTAAGGTGAAGAAAGGCGACGTGGTGGTGATAACACACGAAGGTCCTAAGGGTGGTCCTGGTATGCAGGAGATGCTCTATCCTACATCTTACATCAAGAGTATGCATATGGGTAAGGAGTGCGCACTTATCACCGATGGTCGCTTCTCTGGTGGTACATCAGGACTTTCCATCGGACACATCTCGCCTGAGGCTGCTTCGGGTGGCAACATAGGAAAGATTGTCGATGGCGACATTATAGAGATAGATATACCTAACCGCAGCATAAATGTGCGTCTGAGTGACGAGGAACTCGCTACACGTCCGCAGCAACCACTCAAGCGCAATCGTGTAGTGTCAAAGGCTCTGCGTGCTTATGCACAGGCTGTATCATCAGCAGACAAGGGCGGTGTAAGAATAATAGACTAATATGGAACAGATAACAGGTGCAGAGGCGATGATGCGCAGCCTTGAAAACGAAGGAGTGGAAGTGCTCTTCGGTTATCCTGGCGGTGCCATCATGCCTACATATGATGCACTTTATGATCATAAGGAAAAGATGCACCACGTGCTCGTGCGTCATGAGCAGGGTGCAGTGCATGCAGCACAGGGCTATGCCCGCGTCAGTGGTAAGGTGGGATGTGCGATAGTCACTTCCGGACCTGGCGCAATGAATACTATTACTGGTGTGGCTGATGCCATGGTGGACTCCACGCCGATGGTCGTGATATGTGGCCAGGTGGGAGCAGCATTTCTTGGTACTGATGCCTTCCAGGAGGTGGACGTAATTAGCGTCACCCAACCTATCACCAAGTGGGCGTATCAGATACGTCGTGCAGAAGATGTGGCATGGGCTGTCAGCCGTGCTTTCTTCATCGCACGTAGCGGTAGACCTGGACCTGTGGTCCTTGACTTCGCAAAGAATGCCCAGACGGGCATGGTCAACTATGAACCAGTGAAGGTGGACTTTATACGTTCGTATAAACCAGTGCCTCAGATGGATATGACTGCCATAGAGCGTGCTGCACAATTGATTAACAACTCTGTCAAACCGTTTATGCTTGTCGGTCAGGGCGTAGAACTTGGTGATGCGCATAATGAACTGCTTGCTCTCGCAGAAAAGGCGCAGATACCAGTGGGCACGACCATCTTGGGACTGTCTGCTATGCCAAGCGATCATCCTCTTAATAAGGGTATGCTCGGTATGCACGGCAACCTTGGTCCTAACGTGATGACCAATCAGTGTGACGTGCTCATAGCCGTGGGCATGCGCTTTGATGACCGCGTGACGGGCAATCTTGAGACTTATGCCAAGCAGGCTAAGGTGATACACTTTGATATCGATCCAAGCGAGATAGACAAGAATGTGAAGACTGACGTGGCTGTATTGGGCAACTGCAAGGAGACTCTGCGTGCCGTCACCCAACTTGTAGACGAGGCTACTCACCAGTCATGGTGCGACAGTTTTGCACCTTACGAGGAAAAAGAATACAGCAAGGTGATAGATAAAGCCATACATCCTACTGAAGGTCCTCTGCTTATGGGCGAGGTGGTCAGAAAGGTGAGCGAAGCCAGTCACAACAAAGCCGTACTGGTGACCGACGTAGGTCAAAACCAGATGTTCGGTTGCAGATACTTCAAGTTTACCGAAGGTCGCTCCGTAGTGACCTCGGGCGGTTGCGGTACGATGGGCTTCGGACTTCCCGCTGCCATAGGAGCCACATTTGGCGCTCCTGACCGCAAGGTATGCCTGTTTGTCGGTGACGGTGGACTCCAGATGACCATACAGGAACTCGGCACCATCATGGAGCAACATTCACCAGTGAAGATAATATTGCTCAACAATAACTTCCTCGGAAATGTACGTCAGTGGCAGTATATGTTCTTCAATAAGCGCTATTCCTTCACTCCGATGCTCAATCCTGATTATGAGCAGATAGCAGGCGCCTATGGCATACCATCACGCACAGTCATTGACCGTGCTGACCTGGATGATGCCATTAACGAGATGCTCAGCACTGAGGGTGCATTCCTCCTGCAGTGTGCAGTAAAGGAGGAAGACAATGTCTTGCCTATGACCCCTCCAGGTGCAAATGTAGACGAGATGCTGTTGGAGATAAAAGATTAAAAAATCATGATGGAAAACGAAAACAAAGAAGGCGAAGCAAAACGCATCTCTGGCATGAGTGACGGGATGTGTGGCGACTGCCGTACATGCAATCGCAACTGTTACGAAAGGGTGGAGCAGGAGATATCCCACGAAGGACAGTCCTTCTTCACGATGATAATATATTCAGAAAACTTTGCTGGTATACTCAATCAGATTACGGCAGTATTTACTCGCAGACAAATCAACATAGAGAGCCTCAATGTGTGCGCATCAAGCACACCTGGAGTGCACAAGTACACTCTGACTTGCTGGTGCACAGAGGAGATGGCAAAGATGCTGGTTAAGCAGGTGGAAAAGAAGATAGATGTGCTCAAGGCCAGTTACTTCCGTGACGACGAACTATTCTATATAGAGTCGTGCCTGATAAAGATAAGCACTCCGATGACACTTGACAATCCAGAAATTAGCAGGATAATCCGTCGCAATGGAGCAAGCATCGTGGAGATGAACTCCACATTTAGCATCGTGGAGCGCAAGGGCATGAGCCATACTATCACCGAACTGTATGAAAGTCTGAATGAATATGGTGTCGTACTGCAGTTTGTGCGCTCAGGACGTATTGCCGTGACTCGCAGTTGCATAGAGCACCTTGACCTTTATCTCGAAGCGAGGGAGAGCGAGAGAGCATGATGTTACCTAAGGTAGGAAGATATAGGAATTTGGCAGAACCGTTTCATTGCGACATGAATAAGGAACTGTTTATGGGGCATTTGGGCAACCATCTGCTCAATGCAGCAGACTTTCATAGCAATGACCGCGCTTTTGGCATGCTTTATCTTCAGAGCATACACAAGACTTGGGTGCTCTCACGTCTTGTCATCGAGATGGACGACATGCCACGAATCTACGACGAGTTTTATGTGGAGACTTGGGTGGATAGTGCCATGCGCTATTTCACTAATCGAAACTTCCGCATAGAAGGAAAAGACGGAAAGTCAATAGGTTATGGTCGATCCATATGGGCGATGATAGACACGGACTCGCGTCAGCCCACCAATCTGATGGATATACGCGATGGCGAAATCCTCGACTGGGTGGAGACGGAGAAAGAGATTCCCATAGGCAAGCCTTCACGCGTCAAGATGTCAGCGAATGCCACGATGGTGGGCGAATATGTAGCGAAATATAATGACGTGGATGTCAACGGACATGTCAACTCCGTGAAATCTATCGAACATGTGCTCGACCTTTTCCCTGCCGACACCTACCGCACCAAGAGGCTCAGACGTCTTGACATAGCCTATGTGGCAGAAAGCCATGCTGGCGACACGCTGAGATTTTACATGGAAGACGGCAAGGAAGACGGCGAACATTTGGTAAGAATAAGTAAGGTGACCACTGACGGCGAGATAGAATGCGTCAGGGCACAAGTAAAATTTATAGAAAGATAATGTTAAACCTTTAATAATTAAAGTAAAGAACTATGGCAAAAATGAATTTTGGTGGTGTTATCGAAGAGGTAATG
>CAVABU010000075.1:9054-13056 GCA_963586965.1 Gemmiger formicilis | reverse complement strand
AAAGTAAAGAACTATGGCAAAAATGAATTTTGGTGGTGTTATCGAAGAGGTAATGACACGTGAGGAGTTTCCTTTGGAGAAAGCTCGCGAAATCCTGAAAGACGAGACTATCGCAGTGATTGGTTATGGTGTTCAGGGACCTGGACAGGCTTGCAACCTTCGTGACAATGGTTTCAATGTCATCGTAGGTCAGCGTCAGGGCAAGACCTTCGAGAAGGCAAAAGGCGACGGATGGGTTCCAGGAGAGACCTTGTTCTCTATCGAGGAAGCTGCAAAGAAGGGTACTATCGTGATGTGTCTGCTCTCTGACGCTGCCGTAATGTCTGTTTGGCCAACACTCAAGGAGTGTCTCAATCCTGGCGATGCCCTCTATTTCTCACACGGCTTCGCTATCACTTGGAATGACCGCACAGGATGCGTTCCTCAGAAGGATATCGATGTGATCATGGTGGCTCCTAAGGGATCAGGTACATCACTCCGCACCATGTTCCTCGAGGGTCGTGGATTGAACTCTTCATACGCTGTTTACCAGGACGCTACAGGCAAGGCTCTTGACCGTACATTGGCTCTCGGTATCGGTATCGGTTCAGGTTACCTCTTTGAGACCACATTCCAGCGTGAGGCTACATCTGACCTTACAGGTGAGCGCGGTTCGCTGATGGGTGCTATCCAGGGTCTGCTTCTTGCACAGTATGAGGTGCTCCGTGAGAACGGCCACACTCCATCTGAGGCATTCAATGAGACAGTAGAGGAGCTCACTCAGTCACTGATGCCTCTCTTCGCCGAGAAGGGTATGGACTGGATGTATGCTAACTGCTCTACCACAGCACAGCGCGGTGCTCTCGACTGGTATCCACGTTTCCACGATGCTATCAAGCCAGTAGTAGAGCAGCTCTATCACTCAGTGAAGACTGGTAACGAGGCTCAGATCTCTATCGACGCTAACTCTAAGCCAGACTATCGTGTAGGTCTTGAGAAGGAGCTTGCTGCTCTGCACGACTCAGAGATGTGGCGCACAGCAGAGGTAGTACGTAAGCTTCGTCCTGAGAACAACTAATCTTGCAAGTGAGAATATACTCTGAAAAGGAGTATAAAACTCTTATAATAGCAAACGGGAAGTCATCACAATAGTGGCTTCCCGTTATTGTTTTTTTAAATTAATTTACATATTACTTGCATAATAGGATAATAATATCTAATTTTGCCAAACGTTAGTACCATGATAAACATAAAGCACAAATAACATTTATCGATTTTAATAACAAGTTAATGACAAAATTTATGAAGCATTATCTGATGGCAGCAGTTGCCTTAATCTGCATGACAATCACATGTGTGGCCTTTACCGCTTGTAGCAACAACACTGACGAGCGCGAAAGCATTATCTCCTATAGCGCTACTGGAACCGTAAATGCAGTAGATGACATGAGCGCACTTTTTGCTGTGGCTAGTTACAACTCTGCTATCAAAAACGTTGTGCCAGATTACGGCACTACCGAGAAAGACGCAGAAGTCATTGCCGCTTGTGACAAGGTGTATGCTGATCACACCGCTAATCACCCTAACTACAGAGGCACCGTGACCATCACAAAGTTTAAGGGCATAGATGACAAGACTGGCACTACACTCAAGACATACGAGTATAAATAATTACATCATCCAGCGTCACTCACATGAAGACCGTGTGAGAGATGTGGGATAAAAAGCCGAAGGCCTCGCAACTATCCATCATGGAGTTGCGAGGTCTTTGCTATGTATAACGTTAAGTAAACATAAGTTTTGGAATTAACCTTTTGACATTTGGGGCATAATATGTACCTTTGCACCTAAATAGTGAAATTTAAATAGACAAAAACATGGCACAACAGGAAGATGTTTTCAAGAAAATCGTAAGCCACTGCAAAGAGTATGGCTTCGTATTCCCAAGCAGCGAAATATATGATGGTCTTGGCGCCGTCTATGACTATGGTCAAAACGGTGTGGAACTGAAGAACAACATAAAGAACTATTGGTGGCAGTATATGGTGCGTGTGCACGAGAATATCGTGGGCATCGACTCAGCCATATTCATGCACCCTACTATATGGAAGGCTTCCGGCCATGTAGATGCTTTCAACGACCCTCTCATCGACAATCGCGACTCTAAGAAGCGCTATCGTGCCGATGTGCTCATCGAGGATCAGATAGCAAAATATGAAGAAAAGATAGAGAAGGAAGTATCTAAGGCACGCAAGCGCTTTAAGGATGCCTTCAATGAGGAGCAGTTTCGCTCCACCTCGGCACACGTGCTGGAGTGGCAGCAGAAGCGTGACGCACTGCATCAGCGCTACTCTGACGCCATGAATGCCAACGACCTCAACGAACTGAAGCAAATCATCCTCGACGAAGAGATAGTATGTCCTATCTCGGGCACACGCAACTGGACCGACGTGCGTCAGTTTAACCTCATGTTTAAGACTGAGATGGGCTCCACATCAGAGGGCGCAAGCACCATCTATCTGCGTCCTGAGACAGCACAGGGCATCTTCGTCAACTATCTCAATGTGCAGAAGACTGGTCGTATGAAGATACCATTTGGTATTGCGCAGATAGGTAAGGCTTTCCGTAATGAGATTGTGGCACGCCAGTTTATCTTCCGTATGCGTGAGTTTGAGCAGATGGAGATGCAGTTCTTCGTAAAACCAGGCACCGAACTGCAGTGGTTTGAGACATGGAAGAAGCGTCGTATGGCATGGCACCAGGCACTCGGATTCGGAGCAGAAAACTATCGTTTCCATGACCATGAGAAGTTGGCTCACTATGCTAATGCAGCAAGTGACGTGGAGTTCCATATGCCATTCGGATTCAAGGAAGTAGAGGGCATACATTCACGCACTAATTTCGACCTTTCTCAGCACGCTAAGTTCTCTGGTAAGAAGATAGAATACTTTGACCCAGAGGAGAACAAGAGTTACACTCCATACGTCATCGAGACAAGTATCGGTGTGGACCGTATGTTCCTCAGCGTGATGTGTCACTCATATGAGGAGGAGAAATTGCCTAACGGCGAGACACGCACAGTGCTCCACTTGCCAGCAGCCTTGGCACCAGTGAAACTCGCAGTGTTCCCATTGACCAAGAAGGACGGTCTGCCAGAGAAGGCAAAGGAGATCATCAATGACCTCAAGTTCCACTTCAACTGCCAGTATGAGGAGAAGGATCAGATAGGCAAGCGCTATCGTCGTCAGGATGCCATCGGTACTCCTTACTGCGTGACCGTGGACCATCAGACTCTCGAGGACAACACCGTCACACTGCGTCACCGCGACTCTATGGAGCAGGAGCGTGTCAACATCGCAGACCTCCGCACACTGATCCAGGACAAGGTGTCTATAGAATCTCTACTGAAGAATCTCGAATAAATAGGATGAAGATACTCAAGAAATACTTCCTCGCGATACCGATGCTGCTGCTTATGGCCGTGGCATTGGTGTCATGTAGCGAGTCCAACGACAACGTGGAGGAATATCCTGACTGGCAGAATGCCAACACCACATACTTTAATAATATGTATTCCACGGCAAAGTCTGCCATAGCAGCAGGCGATGAGACATGGAAGATATATAAGACGTGGTCAATGCCTAATGACACGACCAACTTTGTGTCAGGCTCGGAAGACTACATCGTGGTGAAAGTGCTGGAGAAGGGCACTGGTAGCGGATGTCCGCTCTACACTGACAAGGTGAATGTGCACTATCAGGGCCGCGTTCTGCCATCGACGAGTTATCCTTCGGGATACATCTTTGATCAGTCTTACTATGGAGACTTCAATGAGAATACGGCTTTAGCCACCCAACTTAGTGTAAGCAGCACGGTAGATGGTTTTGCCACAGCCTTGCAGCACATGCACATAGGCGACCATTGGCAGGTGTACATACCTTACCAGTTAGGCTATGGCACGTCGTCAAGCAACGATGCAATACCACCTTACTCGGTATTGATATTCGACATACGCCTTGTGTC
>CAVABU010000075.1:0-8845 GCA_963586965.1 Gemmiger formicilis | reverse complement strand
ATTACAAATCCTTCAACACTTTTCTTACTTGCTCTTCGAGCCACTGATTTTGCTCCGCGATGGTCATGTGGCTATTGTCAAGCAAGAGAGCATCATCTGCTTGGCGCAGAGGGCTTGTCGCGCGGTGAGAGTCTATGTAGTCGCGCTCCTGCACATTGCGGAGTATCTCGTCATAGTCAGCATTCTCACCCTTACCTCGCAGTTCATCATAGCGGCGCTGGGCACGCACTTCGGCAGAAGCAGTGACAAAGATCTTTAGTTCGGCATCAGGGAATACCGTCGTACCGATGTCGCGTCCATCCATCACGATGCCTTTCTTCTTGCCCATACGTCGCTGTTGGTCCACCATAGCCTCGCGCACAAATGGGATGGCGGCTATCTTGCTCACATGATTTGACACCTCCATTAGTCGTATTTCCTTCTCCACGTCTTCGCCGTTGAGATATGCGTCAGCCTTGCCAGATGCGGGATTATATTTGAAACTGACCTCTATTTCCGTCATACGTGCTTGCAGGTCGTCAGTTTTGACGTTGCCGTCGGCATCAAACAGTCCATTGCGCAGAGCAAACAGGGTGACGGTGCGATACATGGCACCCGTATCGACGTACACATAACCGAGATTATTGGCCAATTGCTTAGCCATCGTACTCTTACCGCACGATGAGTGTCCGTCTATAGCGATAGTAATTTTATTGTTGTTCATTTACAGTTTATATGATAGATTGATGTTTATACTCGAATTGCCCACATGATATTTACCCCATGAGAAGTTGACTCCGAAGCGCTCCAGATAGATACCCGCACCGAGTGAAAATCCTGCTCCATGCGAACTCTCATCGTCACCCGTGCCGATGGTCATCTCTTTGGCACGACGGAAATTGTAGCCACATCCCACCCAAATGTTGTCATTAAACAGCAGGTCGGCACCTATGACGAGATGATTGATAAATTTATAACTCGTGTGGTTGATGTCAACCAGCGTGGCATGCAGACGCAATGGGGTGTTGGTAAAGCGCTTGCTGATGCCCGCTTGCAAGTCAAACGGCATCGCTTCGTAGTCGTCTTCGTAAGCCTTCAATTGTCCTCCGAGATTCTTTGCCACGATAGATACTGACAGATTGCCATCGGCATTGAGATAGTTGACTCCAAGGTCTACACCCACCGCCAAAGAGTTGTAATTGCCGATATATGAAGTGATTACCTTGGCAGTCACACCCGCGGAGATGTTATCCGTCAGCAGATATGATAGATAGCCAGCCAGCGAGATGTCTTTCGCCTTGAAGTCACCAGTCACCGTGCCTTCGCTATCAGTCTCCTTCATGCTGCCATAGTCCATATACTGACCAGAAAAGGCTATGGAAGCGCGGTCAAAGGGTATAAAATTGTATGTGGCGCTCAGCGTGTTAGCCCCCTGCATATAGTTCATATAGTTGAGTCCAATGGTCTTGTTGCTTGCATTGGTCAGCAAGGCAGGGTTGGCAAACATCATCGACGCGTCATCGTCGTATATGGTGATGTTGTCTCCTCCCAACGCGGCAGAGTGGGCGCTCACCGGGATGCGCAGGAAGTTATATTCTGTCCGGCTTTCATTCTGAGCCTTGACAGCCAGCGCGCATGTCATCATGCCAAGGAGGAGTAGTTCTTTTTTCATCCAACGTATTTAAATAATAGGCAAAGTTACTCTTTTTTGAAAAAACAATATTACTTTTGCAATAAATTTATCCATCCCTGGAGTGTGACTCTCCAAGTCTTACTATGCAGATAACGGCATAGACTTGGAAAAATTGCAGAGACAGGCAGAAAAAACAATGCAAGAGGAGAAAAAATCGAAAAAGGCCAATATCGAGAGACGTCGAACGGAGATGTTTCTCCTTGCTCTCGTGCTCATCTTGTCGTGCCTATTCACCGCACTTGAGTGGGACTCACACATGGACGACATGATGGACGATGAAGCCATGGACGACCTCATCGAAGACATAGACATCAGCAAACTCAAGAAAGACCACGACATGGTGGCGGCAATATCGCATACGGATAATCCTGCCGAAGTCACCAACATGAAACCTACGGAAATGGTGTCTACCAACACTCAGACGCAGACCACTACAAGCCGACTCGTCGTGGGCGACGGCCAGGCTGAGACTCCCGAGGCTAAGGTGGAGGAGGTGAAACCGCAGACCATCGAGTCTAAGGAGGACGAACCTGAGGGATTTCAGACTGTGGAGCAGTTGCCCGAGTTTCCTGGTGGTGCCTCTGCCTTCATGAAATGGATTACATCCAACTTGAAATATCCTCGCTTAGCACAAAACAGGAAAGTGAAGGGTAGGGTGGTAGTCAGTTTCCTGGTCGACAAGGAGGGCAACGTGAAGAGCCTGCGCTTGGAGAAATCCACGGACAATATCCTCGGTGCGGAGGTAATAAGAATAATGAATAAGATGCCGAAGTGGAAACCCGGCACTCAAAACGGCAAACCATGTACGGCGATGATAGCAGTACCTATTAACTTTGAACTATAATGTATACGTCAACAGAAATCCAACATTCGGTAAATGAATTCCTTGCCCATCTGCCTTATGAGCGCAAACCTAAGTCACTCTACGCTCCGATAGAATATGTCCTATCAGCAGGTGGCAAGCGCCTAAGACCTGTGCTCTTGCTCATGGCTTACAATCTATATAAAGATGACATCGAGTCTGCCATGTGGACAGCATGCGGACTGGAGACTTATCATAACTACACACTGCTGCATGATGACCTCATGGACAAGGCTGACGTGCGACGCGGACGCATGACGGTGCATAAGAAATGGGATGAAAATACTGCCATCCTCTCTGGCGACTCCATGCTCGTGCTGGCATATGAGCGCATAGCCAAGTGCGATAGCAGCAAACTGCCTGCTGTGCTCGACTGCTTCACTGAGACGGCACTCGAGATAGGCGAGGGACAACAGTATGACATGGACTTTGAGACACGCAGTGATGTGTCGGAGGAGGAGTATATCGAGATGATTCGTCTGAAGACCAGCGTGTTATTGGCATGCGCTCTGAAGATAGGCGCCATTCTCGCAGGCGCTGACGTCGAAGACCAGGAGAATCTATATCACTTCGGAGAGAATATCGGTTTGGCATTTCAGTTGCAAGACGACTACCTGGATGTCTATGGCGACGAGAAAGTCTTTGGCAAAGCCATCGGAGGCGACATATGCAATAACAAGAAGACCTACATGTTTATCAATGCCTGCCTGCTGGCTGAGGGCGAAGACAAAGCCCAACTCGATGCATGGCTGTCCGCTGAGACCTTTGACCGCACGGAGAAGATAAAGGCGGTGACTGCCATATATAATAAAATAGGTGTCGACAAACTTGCCCAGTCTAAGATGTCGCATTATCTCGACGTGGCAAAGGAATATCTCTCCAAGGTGAATGTGTCGGAAGAAAGAAAGGCGCAACTCAAGAGATATGCCGAAGAACTGATGCAGAGAAAATCATGATAGATACGCACGCACATTTAGACGGCGAGGAGTTCATCGCAGATAGATCTGAGGTCATCGCCCGAGCAAAGGCGGCAGGCGTGGAGAAAGTATTCGTGCCTGCCATAGACTATAAGTCATGTCAAAGCGTGGTGGCGTTCTGCCGTCAGTATCAGGACTATGCCTATCCCATGCTCGGTCTGCATCCTGAGGAGGTGAAAGCGGATTATCGGGAGCAATTGGACCTTATCCACGATTATATAAAAGAGGAAATCGCTTCTGGCACACCCGTCTTGGCCATTGGCGAGATAGGACTTGACTACTATTGGTCACGCGAATACGAGCGCGAGCAGTTGGATGCTTTTCGCATACAGATAGAGTGGGGCATAGAGATGCATCTGCCTCTGATGATACACTGTCGCAAAGGGCAAAATGAGATGGTGCATCTCCTCAATGACTATAAAGGCCAACTCACGGGCGGCGTATTTCATTGCTTTACGGGAAACGAGAAGGAGGCCGAGCAACTGTTACAATACGACAATTTCGTGCTGGGCATCGGTGGCGTACTAACTTTCAAGAAGAGCCATCTGCCTGAGGTATTGGCGAGTGCAGTGCCATTGGAGCGCATTGTCTTGGAGACGGACTCGCCGTATATGGCGCCCGTACCCATGCGTGGCAATAGGAATGAGAGTGCCTATGTGAAGCATGTATTGGACAAACTGGCTAACGTCTACGCCCTCACGTCTGAGGAAGTGGACCGCATGACGACAAATAACGCTCTGCGAATGTTTGGATTATAGAGTGATAGTAAAAGTAGGAGGTACGGCGCCCTCGCCGTACCATCGCTAACTTGTAAAATTATTCCATTGAGTTGGTACGGCGAAGGCGCCGTACCTCCTATCATATTTACAATATCTTGTGATACAGTGCGAGGATGTCTTCCTTGGTAACCTCACGAGGATTGCCAGGTGTGCATACATCCGTGATGGCTTGCTCTGCGAGTGCAGGGATGTCAGCCTCAGTGATGCCGAGTTCTGACAGGTGCTGAGGGATGCCCACGAGTTTAGACAACTCTTCGATAGCGTTGCAAGCAGCCTCTGCAGCCTCTTGGTCGGTCATGCCGTCCTTGTAGGCACCCACCACTTTAGCGATTTCCACATATTTAGGCACGCTCACCTCCATGTTGTAGCGCATGACGGTAGGCAAGAGGATAGCGCAAGCCACACCGTGAGGCACGTCGTGGAGGGCACTCATAGGATGCGCCATACCGTGGTCTACGCCGAGGCCCACATTAGAGAATGCCATACCTGCTATATACTGTGCCACTGCCATGCCATTGCGTCCTTCGGGATTCTTCGGGTCATTGACTGCGATAGGCAAGTACTTGTATATCATCTCAATGGCCTTCAACTCAAACATATCGCTCATCTCCCATGCAGCCTTTGTGATAAGTCCTTCGATGGCGTGAGTCATGGCGTCCATACCTGTGGCGGCGGTCAGTCCCTTTGGCAGAGAATACATCAGTTCGGCATCCACGATGGCTACGGCTGGTATGTCGTTAGGGTCTACGCACACCATCTTCTGCTGGCGCTTCTCGTCGATGATCACATAGTTGATGGTAGTCTCGGCTGCAGTGCCCGCAGTAGTTGGGAGTGCCACGATAGGCAAGCACTTATTCTTGGTCGGTGCCACGCCTTCGAGTGAGATGATGTCGGAGAATTCAGGATTGTTGACCACGATGCCGATGCCTTTGGCTGTGTCCATCGACGAACCGCCACCGATGGCGATGATGAAGTCTGCCTTGGCTTTCTTGCAAGCCTCGATGCCCATGGTCACGTTGGTCACCGTGGGGTTAGGTTTCACCTCGTCGTATATCTCGTATGCGATGCCTGCCTCGTCAAGCACGTCGAGCACCATCTTTGCCACGCCAAATTTCATCAGACCTTTGTCAGTCACGACCAATGCTTTCTTCCAGCCACGGCTGGCTATCACTGTGGGGAGTTCTTTACGTGCACCTGGTCCGAAGTAAGATACTTCATTGAGAATGAATCTGTTTACCATAATTGTCTTTTGTTTTAGGTTTGTTTCCTTGTTAATGTTATTAGTCTTTGGAATATAATATCCGATGCAAATATAACTATTTTATGACGTATCCGACCAATTTCCTTCACTTTTTTCTTGACATTGTGTTTGATATCTCACTTCCTTTGCCTACCTTTGCTTGAAATAATTGTTGTCTATCTTTTAATGCTATATATGCCACTTCTACTAGCACTTCTATTCTTCTTCTTTTGGTATCTGATAATGGCAGACGTGGCATGGTGGTTTCCACTTGTCTGTATTCTTGTCTGGGGTATAGGCGAATACTTTGGGTGGTTTGACAGGGATAAATAAATCAACATAGGGTATGAAAAGAGAAACGAATTACTATGCGGATGCTCCGCAACAAGATGCACCGCAGACGCCACGCAAGGATAATAGGAATAAGTCTTACGACTCCCATCGATGGAACGGCTATTCAGACCCCGACGATTTCCCAACGGATGGTTATGACAATAATGGGTGGTAATGTCTCCAACCTAATATAACGTTAAAGTAACACAAAAGTTACCACAAGAACTTGCTATTATAACGTATTCGTTATAACTTTGCATTGTCTTTACGACAAAAGAGTTCTTGATAATATGAAGAGAAGCGAATTGATCAAGAGACTAAGGGAAGCAGGATGCTTTCTTTCTCGACAAGGCGCTGGACACGAAAAGTGGACAAACCCTAAGACTGGAAGGTCGCAATTCGTGCCGAGACATGCCAAGGAGGTTGCCACAGGCACAGCCAAGGCTATTCTGAAAGAATTGGTAGGGGAGTGAGTCTTCCCTGCCTTTTCATCCATTCATAATTTGAAAGGACTCTTTTTACATGACATCAAAAGTAACATGGCATATGAAAAAGGTAACTGTAGTTGTGGAAAAAGCAGATGACGGCACATATTGGTGCCACACGAATAGCATCGGCAAGGTAGGTCTGAATGCTTGCGGTAATTCTGTTGCAGAGGCAAAGAAGGACTTATTGGAGTGCTTGGATTTGGCAAAAGCGGACGCTATGGAGAGCGGGGAGGAGTTTCCTGAGGTAGAGTTTGAATACAAGTACGACTTACAATCTTTCTTCAATTACTTTACTTTCCTCAACGTTTCCGAGATAGCCAAGCGTGCAGGCATCAATCCGTCCTTGATGCGTCAATATCGCAGTGGCATCAAGAAGGCTGGAGAAAAGACCTACGAACGTCTGTCTCTATGCATGGATAGCATCAAAAAAGACTTATCGGTTGCGACCTTTTAGGTGCGACTTCATATTATTATAGAACTCAGAGCCTCCCGACGCATAAACGCAGGGAGGCTCTTTTGTGCGGAAAGAGGGGGATTCGAACCCCCGTGACGCTTTTGACGTCAACACGCTTTCCAGGCGTGCCTCTTCAGCCACTCGAGCACCTTTCCAATAAACCTATAAAATAAAAAAGCGAGGTAATAAATACGTCTATTACCCAACACTTGTGCAAAGGTATGGCTTTTGGGGCGGAATTCTTACAATCGGTACGTACCTTTACCAAAGATTAACAATTACCAAGTAATGCAATTCATAGTAGGCGAAGCGTCCTCGCTTTGCCCTCGCAAGCAAATAGTAGGAGGTACAGCGCCCTCGCTATGATGGTTTTTATGGTAGCCAGAGCGTCCTCGCTGCAACCAAGCATGAATAGAGAAATTAATAGTGAAGAGGTTGCAACGGGGACGTTGCAACTACTATAGGGCAAAGCGGGGACGCTTCGCCTACTAAGGATTGCAACTTCTATGGAATGTTCAACTCGCTAAGTGACAGCGGGGACGCTGCAACTACTATAAAACATTATCCAAATAACAAGCGGAAGGCTTCTTCCACCTTTTTCACTTTGTGCACTCTGACGGTGTATTTGCTCGTGTCGAGGCCGCGGATGTTATATTCGGGTATGATGATGTCGGTGAATCCGAGTTTGCCTGCCTCGGATATGCGCTGCTCTATGCGATTGACGGGGCGCACTTCGCCACTGAGGCCTATCTCGCCTGCCATGCACCATCCACTCTCTATCGGGGTGTCCACATTGCTCGACAGGACGGCTGCCATGACACTGAGGTCCATGGCGGGGTCGGTGACGCGTAGACCACCAGCGATATTGAGGAATACATCCTTCTGTATCAACTTAAAACCTACTCGCTTTTCGAGTACTGCTAAAAGCATATTGAGTCTGCGCTGGTCAAATCCTGTGGCGGAGCGCTGTGGTGTGCCGTATATGGCGCTCGAGACGAGTGCTTGGGTCTCTATGAGAAATGGTCTGACGCCCTCTATGGCGGCGCTGATGGCTGTGCCTGAGAGGCCTTCGTGGGCTTGTGCGAGAAGGAGTTCGGAGGGGTTAGACACTTGTCGTAGTCCAGTGCGCTGCATCTCGTAGATACCGAGTTCGGAGGTCGAGCCGAATCGATTCTTGATGCTTCTCAGTATGCGATACATGTAGTGCTGGTCGCCCTCAAACTGTATGACGGTGTCTACGATGTGCTCCAATATCTTTGGTCCAGCGATGGTGCCTTCCTTATTGATGTGGCCTATGAGGATCACGGGCGTGCCGCTGGACTTGGCAAAGCGGAGTAGGGCAGAGGCGCACTCTCGCACTTGGGCTATGCTGCCGCACGAACTCTCTACTTCTTCCGTGGCGATGGTCTGTATGGAGTCGATGATGAGGATGTCGGGATGCACTTCGCGGGCTTGCATGAAGATATTCTCGAGCGATGTGTCGCACATGGCGATGAGACGGTCTGACATCTCTTCTTTGGCTTCGCCTTGTCGCTCCAGGAGTCTGTCGGCGCGCATCTTGAGTTGGTGCAGGCTTTCCTCTCCGCTGACATAGAGTATGCGTTTGTCTTTGAGGCTGAGCGCTGTCTGGAGGACGAGAGTACTCTTGCCGATGCCTGGTTCGCCTCCGAGCAGGATGATGCTGCCGTGGACGAGTCCACCACCGAGCACTCGATTGAGTTCGTCGTCGAGCATGTCGATGCGCGGGTCATCTTTTGCCGACACTGATCTGAGTGGCATCGAGGCTCCCTTGCCAGTGGATGCTGTGGCGATGACTCCTTGGCGTATGCTTTGTGCTGCGGAGCGTGCTGCCTGTGATCCAGTCACTTGTGGGGCTACGCGTATTTCGCGAAAGGTGTTCCACTGATTGCAGGCAGGGCATTTGCCGAGCCATTTGGATGATTCCTGTCCGCAATTGTCGCAGACATACATGATCTTGTCTTTAGCCATCGCCTATAATTTTATCGGCAAAAGTATAAAGAATATTTCTCTTTACAAAAA
>CAVABU010000074.1:9025-13160 GCA_963586965.1 Gemmiger formicilis | reverse complement strand
GTACGGCGAGGTCGCCGTACCTCCTATGGTTTGCTTGCGTGGGTACGGCGAGGTCGCCGTACCTCCTATGGTTTGCTTGAGATGGTACGGCGGGGGCGCCGTACCTCCTATAATTTACTTGCGTGGTACGGCAAGGTGCAAATCATGACTTTTATGTAAATAAATGATGAGATGGGGCGGTATATCAGATTTTATTGGTATATTTGCTCTGAATATTCATAATTAAGATATGCAGGAAACAAGACAAAACAGAATAGCACGACTGCTACAGAAGGAACTCAGTCTCATATTTCAAGCGCAGACTCGCGCCATGCACGGCACTCTGGTCAGCGTGACACGCACAAAGGTGTCGCCAGACCTCAGCATCTGCACTGCCTACCTGAGCATCTTCCCTTCAGAAAAGGCAGAGGAGATAATACAAAATGTGACGCGCAACAGTTCGCAGATAAGATACGAACTCGGCACGCGTGTGCACAATCAGTTGCGCATCATCCCCGAACTGCGCTTCCATATTGATGACAGTCTGGACTACATCGAGCATATAGACGAGTTGCTGAAGAAATGAATTTCCCCCTTTTCATAGCCCGTCGCTACATACTGTCAAAGAAGAGCACCAATGCCATAAATGTCATCAGCGCCATCAGTGTGGTGGGCATAGCGGTGGCTACCATGGCGCTGGTGGTAGTGTTGAGCGTGTTCAATGGATTTCGTGATCTTGTGTCCACGTTATTGACCAACTTTGACCCACAACTGAAGATTACGGCTGTGACAGGTAAGACTATGCCTTCTGACGACCCTCTGCTGGTGAAGGTAAAGTCACTGCCAGAGGTGCAGGTGGCTACGGAAAGTGCAGAAGACCTTGTGGTGGCTGTGCACAACGGCAAACAGGTGATGCTGACACTCAAGGGCGTGGACGACAATTTCGACCAACTCACACATATCGACGAATGTCTATATGGCGAAGGCGACTTTTGCCTTCACGCAGGAGCATTGGAGTTTGGCATCGTGGGAGCACGCGCTGCCCAATTGCTTGGTAGTGACGTGCGCTGGCGTGACTACCTGAAAATATATTCGGCACAGCGTCAAGGACAAGTGGACCTCTCTGATCCCGAGTCTGGATTTGTGGTAGACTCACTGATGTTGCCTCCTATGGTGTTCTCCGTAGGACAGACAAAATATGACAAGAATATCATCCTTGCACCTATAGCATTTGCCCGCCGCATGTTTGACATGCAGGGTGAGATGACATCGCTGGAGTTGAGACTAAAAGAAGGAGAAGACATCGATGCCGTGAAGTCGAAGATAAAAGGCATCGTGGGAGATAAATATAATGTATTGGATAGATATGAGCAGCAGGCAGACACATTCCGCATCATGCAGATAGAGAAGGTGCTGGCATATGTCTTCCTCATGTTTATCCTCGTGGTGGCTTGCTTTAATGTCATCGGCAGTATGTCGATGCTCGTGATAGACAAGAAGAAAGATGTCACCACGCTGCGCAACCTTGGTGCCACAGACAAGCAGATAGCCAGGATATTCATCTTTGAGGGACGCATCATCACTGCCATAGGCACCATCGTGGGCATACTTGCAGGACTACTCATATGCTGGCTACAGCAGACCTACGGACTGGTGAAGATGGGAGCGAGTGGCAGTTATATAGTGCCCGCCTACCCCGTCAGCGTGCATTATACGGACATCGTCATCATAGCCGTGACAGTAATTATTGTCGGTTGGGTGGCCGTGTGGTATCCCGTGCGCTACATGTCTCACAAACTCTTATCGCAGTCCTCAAGAGACTGAGTTATTTCTCGGATTTGAGTATTTTAGCGTCGATTATTTCTCGGATTTGAGTATTTTAGTGTCAATTATTTCTCGGATTTGAGTATTTTAGTTATCTTTGCCACTGTAACATAAGCATTTACAGTCATGCAAGAATACATCCAAAGAAATATAGACCAACTACTCATCTCCTGGAAGGAAGAACCGCTAAGAAAGCCTCTCCTGCTTAGAGGTGCAAGACAGGTAGGCAAGTCATCTGCCATAAGACATTTCGCAAAGGAATTTAAGTACTTTGCTGAGGTAAACTTCGAGCGGCATAAGGCAGTCAAGAGTTTCTTTCAGGGAGATATCGATGTGCACCTTATTGCACAGAAGATAGCCAATTACATTAATGTACCAATCGAGGAAGGAAAGACGCTTCTATTTCTTGACGAGATACAAGAATGTCCTGAAGCCATCATGGCATTACGATTCTTCAAGGAAGACTATCCTGAGTTGCACGTTGTGGCAGCAGGTTCGCTATTGGAGTTTACCCTACAGGAGTTGCCTACATTTGGTGTAGGGAGAATCCACTCCCTATTCATGTATCCCATGACATTCGACGAATTTCTTGTAGCCAATAACGAGCAAGGACTATTAAAGATGCGCTATGAGGCAGATGCCAAGCATCCGCTTGACATAGCATTTCACGAAAAGTTGATAGAATATTTCCGCATCTACATGCTTGTGGGAGGTATGCCAGAGGCAGTATTGGCATGGATAAAGACAAAAGACTTCAATCAGTGCAGAAACATACAGGAAGACATCATTCTCACCTACGAAGATGACTTTGGCAAATATAAGAAGCGTGTCAATCCCGACCTATTACGCACGACGATGCGTGGCATTTGCCATCAGGCAGGAAGAAAAATCACATTTAAGCAGATATCCGAAGATTATCAGAGTTCGCAGATAAGGGAGTCATTACGATTGCTCAATCTTGCGGGCATCATCACACCTGTAGTGGCATCCGCTGGTAATGGTATCCCATTGGACGCAGAGGCAGATGAGAAGAGTATGAAAGTGCTCTTTCTTGACCCTGGACTACTCTTGGCAGTACTGCAACTGGACGGAAGTCTGTCACAAGAACTCATAGGACTAATCATGGCAGGAAGTCCACAGGAACTGGTCAACAAGGGTGGACTGACAGAGATGGTGGCTGGACTGGAGATAGCGCGCAACAAGCCTTGTATACAGCGCCAGAAGATGTTTTATTGGGAGAAGAAAGGGAAGAGTGTGGCAGAGATAGACTATCTTGACACTATCAACCGACAAATAACGCCAATAGAAATAAAGTCGGGCACACAAGGCGGAATGAAAAGCCTATGGCTCTTCATGAGGGAGAAGCATCTCACAGAAGGTATCAGATGTTCGCTTGAAAACTTTGGCGAACTAGAATATACGGATAAAGAGGATGGTGATGCCATTAGGCACGTCCGCATACTGCCACTTTATGCTATGAGTATACTAAAAGAGGTACGGCGATGATGCCGTACCTCCTACTTTACTTTTTTGATTGAGGGTTGCAGCGGGGACGCTGCAACTACTATTATTATGGTTGCAATTCCTCGATATAATAGTCTCGAGTGGTATTGCCATTGCCCTTGATGTCGGGATAATTGCTCATCACCTCACTGGGGAGAGGGCATGTCCATGATGCATCATCTGAGGTAAGGGTATATACTCCCGTGGTGACAATCTTGGTCGGGTCAGCATTGTCATAGATGCTATAGTGATGCTTGAGAGAAGTCTTCATAGGTTGCACCTGGCACACACGATAGCGACGGAGGTCAAACCAGCGTTGTCCCTCGAGGGCAAACTCTAAGCGACGCTCCTGACGTATCCTATTGATTAGACTATAGCCAGTCTCACTGACTGCCATCTCTGGCGAGTCAAGCATGTATCGCTTGGAGGTGACAGTATAAAGGGCAGCCTGGGCAGCGCTCTCATTGCCGAGGTAAGCCTGGGCTTCAGCCAGGTTGATGTAAGCCTCTGACGAACGAAGCCAGAATACTGATGATATATAACTGCTACGTGATGCCGAAGCGTTGGTGTAGCATGTATTGTACCACTCACAACTGTCAGTAGCCACGGTCTCCGTAGAGGCACTTGCGTTGCGACGTATTAGACCAGTGAAGTCACCATAATTCCAATACCACTGTGATTTGCGATAGTCATTATCAGAATAGGCGTCATAGAGATTCTTATCCACGCTCAGTCCCTGATAGTAGCGTCCAAGCATGCAGATGAGGTCCTCGCCACCCATGGTGAAGATGTTCTCTGGATTGTCAGTAGAGATAAACTTGTTTTCCGT
>CAVABU010000074.1:0-8727 GCA_963586965.1 Gemmiger formicilis | reverse complement strand
GGATCATAAGGTTGGCCATACACATTGGTGAGCCAGAAATAGAGATAGGCACGAGCGAAGAGAGCCTCGGCACGCACTTGGCGAGCACCGCTTATCTCATCCGCCGAACTCTGTGGCAAATCGTAGGACTCGCTAATGATATTGTTGGCAGTGTTGATGCGCTTGTAGAAGTCAGACCACTCACGATTGTCGCATGAGTTGCCTTTGCCATTGGCAGTAGCACCAAGGGTGGGCTGCCATGTGTAAGGGCCGAAGATGCAGTTGTGCGCATCAGCCTTGCACAAGTCAGAGGAAGACGCCACATTGCATTCCTGGAGTTCATCAGCCAGCAAATGGATGAACGTGCCCGAGTTAGAGAATGTATTGTAGTCGCCAGCAGCGTTAGCAGGCACATAAACATCACCGAGGAGAAGTTCGCTCAGGTCCTTATAAGAATGTATGTAGCTTTCGTCGCCAGACTTTTCTTCGAGAAAGCTACTACAACTGGCAGTAGCCACGACTGCTGCCAGCAGCATAAAGTATTTACTTATCTTCATATTCATCAAATCCTTCATAGCATTAGAAACTGAGATTCACTCCGAATGTGAAACTTGGAGTATATGACAACTGGATATCAGCAAATCCGCTCTGCAGAGGAGTCTGTCCCTTGAGATCCTTGTTGCACCATGTGTAGAGGTTGGTGGCAGTGAGAGTCAGGGCAAGACGCTCAAAACCTATCTTGTGGAGTATCTCCTGATCGAAGTCATAGGTCAGAGCGACATCTGAGAGACGCACATAGGAAGCGCTTGCCACACGAGCATCGCTATAGTCATACATCTGCCATGCGATGCTCTCAGATCCATCATGCTGACGGAGCAGACGAGTCTTCGCACCGAAACTATAGAGGAAGGAAGCATTGAGCTGCCAGTTCTTGTAGGTGAAAGCATTGTTTACGCTTCCCACCACATCAGGTTCACGCTTGCCACTTGCCACGAGTTTGCTGGTGTAGTAGTCATATTTACCCTTGCTGGCTATCTCATCCGCATTGTCCTCATAGTCAATGACAGGAGTGCCGTCAGAAGCATTGCCAGTGTACTTATAACTATAGAATGTGCCTATAGACTGTCCGTCCACGATGGCTGTGCCATTGAGATAATCCTGGATATCATAGGTGTCGTCAGCCATGCGTGCCTTCACCTTGTTGTTGACCTTAGAGAGGTTGGCTGAGATATTCCACATGAAGTCCTTCATCTTCACTGGTACGGCGTTGATACCAATATTGAAACCATTGTTCTCCACTGTACCGACATTCATCAGAGCAGAAGTGTAGCCATTGACATCGAGCACCTGACGGAACATGTAGGCGTTGACAGTCTTTCTGTTATAGTATTCTGCCTCGATCTGCAGGCGATTGTCAAGGAATGAAGCCTCGATGCCGACATTCAGGCTATGAGTCTTTTCCCACTTTAGATCCTTGTTGGCAAAACTCTTCACAGTGAAAGTCTGTTCGCCGTAGACATCATTCTTGAGTCCCTTATTGATGAGCAGATAGTTGCTGAGATTCTTCAGCATATTGCCCTGGTCGCCATAGGAAGCCTTGAGTGCAAGGCTATTGCACCAGTCAGTCTTGGCACCAAGGATGCTGAGGATATTTGCCCTACCCGACACTGACCACACGGGAGCCACACTGTTGTTGGTGCTCATCGCGTATTTATTGGAAGCGTCATAGCGACCATTAGCACTCAGAGTGAAATAGTCCTTGAGACTGTAAGCCACGCTAGCGTATACCGAAGCGATGTTGGTCTTCATGTCAGTCATGAAAGGCACATTAGAGCGCATCCATGCCCAATAGTTGTAATAAGTGGAAGAGATATTGGAAGCGAAAGTCTTACCACGGTCTTTATAGTAACCACGCTGAGTGTAAGTCTCGCCAGAATAGTTATTGGTATTGGTCTCCACGCCAAGTGTGGCATTGAGATTATGCATCTTGTCACTATCAAGATATGTGTCATAGTCAGCCTGCAGACGCGCTGTCCAACTCAGAGTCTTGTATGACTGCTGCGTGATCTCGCCACCAAATGGGATGTAGGAGTTGGTAGGGATAGCCTCGTCATAGTTGCCTCCACGCATCGAAGAGATATACCATGATCTCTCGCCATGCCAAGTGTCGACATTAGCATTGGCGATATTGGCTGCGAAAGTTCCCTGTATGATCAGGTCGTGGATAGGCTGATATTTCAGACAGATGTTTGCCAGCACCTCATTGGTCTTCTGATTGATACGAGCGTTGGACATCTCCTTGAGGAAATTGTAGTCATAGTAGCCCTCATATTCATCGCCCATCTTCTTGTATTTCTGACACATATAGTAAGAACCGTCTTTGCTATATGCAGGGATGGCTCTGCTGGTGGTCATGGCATACTGCACGGCATTGACATCAGTAGGCAGATACTCACGGGTGGACACATTGCCACTCATGTTGACATCGAGTTTGAGTTTGCGACTGAGGTCAAAGTTTACCTTTGCCATGGCAGTGTAGCGACGGTTATTGTTTTCTCGGATGACATCATCCTCTGCGGTATAGCCCACGGATGTATAGAAGCGCACCTTCTCCGAACCGCCATTAAGGCTCAGAGCATGATTGTGGGATACGGCATTGCGGGTGAGCAATCCAAACCAGTCAGTATTGGAGTCTGCGTCACTGCCTGCAGTCGTAGCATCATCAGATGTTATCGGAGCATTATATTTATGGTCTGAGTAATAAGGACGCTTGCGCATGGTCACCGTACCCGAATAGCTCACGCGAGTCTTGCCCTCCTGGCCATTCTTTGTGGTGATGACTATCACGCCATTGGCAGCACGAGTGCCATAGATGGCAGTGGCAGCAGCATCCTTCAGCACATCGATGCGGTCGATATCATTAGGATTGACACCAGCGATGGCATTGCCGATACGATTTACATAGTCAGGATTATTGAGGTCATTGGCAGACACGTTGACAGGGTCATTGATGATGACACCATCCACCACCCATAGCGGTTCACGACTGCCAATGAGAGATGTGGTGCCACGCAGACGCAGTCTTGTCGTAGCGTTCTCTTCTCCCGAATTGTCCATAGCCACGAGGTCGGAGACCTTTCCTTCAAGGAGTTTGGAGACATTGTTGACACCATCTACCTTGAGCTTTGACATCTCCTTGCTCTCTACGGATGATGTCAGTTTGCCGTGATGGATATTCTGATAGCCATTGACAGCCACATTCTCAAAGAGAGAGTTGTCATCCTGGAGAGTGATGTTAGCGATGTCATTGTGGACACCCTTCCATATGATATTCTTCTTACCGATGCAAGTGACATCGAGCACTACACGGTGTGACAGTGTGGTCAGGATGAAGTTGCCGTTAGCGTCAGTGAGAGTGCTACGGTTGTTTTGTCTGTTCTTGACTACTGCTCCAGCCACAGGTTTGCCATCCTGGTCGAGCACCACACCCTTGACTGAGAGTTCTTCGGTGTGATTTTGCGCTGAGACAGGTAGCGTGTGGGCTGTAGAGAGTGCCAGTGCTGTCAGCAGCACAAGCATTCTTGAGTTAAGGGGAAATCTCTGCATATGTCTATTTCGTTACTTTTTCCTATTTTTTATAGTTGCTTTCCAGTATGGCATCCATCTTCTCTATGAAGTCATCACTACTTGGACGGAAGGCATCATTATTACAAATCGTGCTGTCAGCATTGATGATGAGGAAGCGCGGTATGGAAGCCACACCCCACTGAGAGGATATCAGTTTGTCCTCTTCACGAGAGGCATTAAACTGTGGCCATGCGGGTTTGTCCTCCTTCACCTTGTCTTCCCATGCCTTGCGGTCACGGTCGAGAGAGATGCTGACAAACTGTATGCGGTCATCGTCTTTATAGTGCTCCACCATCTTTTCCATGTAAGGTATCTCGGCACAGCATGGTCCACACCATGTAGCCCAAAGGTCGATGAAGATCACCTTACCGAAGAATTCGCTCAACTTATGGCTGACACCATTGATATCAGAGAATGTCACGTCGGGGCACTGCTTGCCTGCGGCAGTATTCTTCTTCGCATCCACGATATACTGATACTGGTTGACAATATCCTTGCTACACTTCTCATTTACCAAAGCCCAAAACTTGTCTAAGTCAAGATCCTCAGCCTGCACGCACTGGCCTACATGCATCTCCAGCACGTTTTCCTTGATATCAGCATTGGTCACCTCCTTGCACACCGTGTTGAGAAACTCGCACGCATAGTCAGTGACATTAGTCTGAGCATTTATCTCTATCGGCATCTTGTAGTAGATGTATTCCGTGAGGATGCCGTTGGTCTGATACAGCGGGTTGTTAGGATCTACCTGCGACATCAGTTCGGCAAGGAATGCATCCTTCTTCTGGTCGATGCCATACTTATAGCAATAGCCCTTCTGCATCTGTATGCGATTGGAGAGATATCTGAGGTCAGCATCTTGTTGCATCTTAGTACGCTTGTCAGCATCCTTCTCCTTGCTGATGAGTTTGCTGAGGTCGCTATATTTCTGGTCAAGGAGTTTCCAAGCCACAGGGAATGTCAAGGTGTCCTGAGGATTCTTCTCTTCATAGTAGACATCCTTAGTAGGATAGAAACTCTGCAGGGCTGTGCGTAGTTCTGACTCTGCGGCATTGTCGCCCTTAAACTTCACCTTGGCAAGTTTACCTTTGCCAGTGACCGTCACCTGCAGTTTCTTATGCGGTTCGATGATGGCATATACGCCGTTGCCGTTAAGAGCGACATACGCGATGTTCTTCTTCGTGATAGTGTCACCTTGATACACAGCCACGCCCTTGTCATTAAAGGACAGATGGTCGAAATCCATACCGAAGGCGATGAGTGCATTCTCACGCATAGAGGGTTCGTCCACCTTGAGAGTAAGCAACTGAGCCTGAGCATTACCAGCAAACATTGCCACAAGGGCGAATGCAGAAAGAGTCTTTTTCATAAATAGTATCTTCTTTCAGAATAGTTTCTATCTATATTTTGTGTTCTAATTGAGATGGTACGGCGAGGGCGCCGTACCTCCTAATGCTTCAAAATATCATTTCAGCAGTTCGGCAAGTTTCTCCTGCAGAGCCTCCTCACGCAAGTCCTTTGCCACAATCTTGCCATCTTGGCTAACGAGGACATTTGATGGGATGGCTCTCACATTGTATGCAGCTGCACCTGCACACTCCCACCCTTTCAGGTCTGACATCTGAGGCCAAGGCATATTCTGCTTCTTGATGGCGTTGACCCAAGCATCCTTCTTATTGTCGAGAGAGATACCTACTATCTCCAGACCCTTGTCGTGGAAGTTGGTGTAAGCCTTCACCACGTTTGGCATCTCACGCAGACAAGGACCACACCATGAAGCCCAGAAGTCTATGAGAGTGTACTTATTCTTGCTCACATAGTCGCTCACCTTGACGGTCTTGCCGTTAGGATCCTGCATCACGATGTCGGTATATTGTGCGCCGATGCCTGTAGACTCCTCAGCCTTCTTCTGAGCGACAATCTTCTTATAATTAGGCATCTCAGGACTCTTTGCTGCGAAGAGATCCATGAGTTCCTTTTTCTGAGCATCAGTATATTTACTCCAGTTGTATGCCATGAGCATATCGCTGATACCTGATGGGACATTATTCTTGAGGAATGCATACTCCTCTGCATCACGCTGCTCACCGAGTTTGTCCATCTCAGTCTGCGCCTTGGCAATCTCAGCATCAGTGCCCTTCTTGTCACGCACGATGTCCCAGTAAGGATTTATCTTGTCATTCCATTTCTTGTCAAGAGCCTGATACTCCTTGTATATTGCGGCATTCTTTCCGTCAGACTCCACGATGGGTTGCTTCTCTGACTTCTGCTTAAACATCTGCACGTTGATGTTGGCATTCTCCATCACGAAGTCTGCTATGCTCAAGCCCTCAGCCGAACCTTTATGAAGGGGCACGAGATAACGTATGGCAGCACCTTCGAAGTCGCCACGAAACTCAAACTTGCCACCTTTGACCACAGCGGTGTCTGTGGGTACCATGGCAAAGAATCCCTGCATATCGCAGATGTAGACAGTGTCGCCGTCTTCAGTGCCTTCGGCAGTACCAGTAATCACATATCCCGTTTTGTCTGCACAGGCAGAGATGGCAAGCATCAGCATGGCTGAAGCCAAAGCAAATATCTTTTTCATATATAGCGTATTAATGTATGAGTTTCTCTAATGTTTCCTGCAATTGTTCTGGATTGTCAGGTGAGCATATGACACATCCCTTGTCATCAAGCAAGAGATAATATGGCACACCAGCACCCAACTGGTATTTATCAAAGATAATCTTATATCCTTCCTTCGTGGTCATATACTGCGCCCATGGTTCGGGATTGCGCTTCATGGCATTTCTCCATGCAGCATCTTTCTCGTCGATAGACACTCCTATAACGCCGAGAACATCCTTATACTTATCAGCAATCTGCTTCACCTCAGGCATAGCGTGAATGCAAATGCCACACCATGAAGCCCAGAAGTCTATGAGCACATATTTTGTCTTAGGCAATACGGATGTGAGCATCATCTCCTTACCGTTGACATCATAGACGGGGAGATCAAGCAGTGGCGAACCGATGGTAGTCACCTTGGCGTCCTTAATCCTCTGCTGGAATTCCTCAAAGCGCTTCGTGTCGAGAGGATTCTCCTGTATGGTACTGTCCAATGTCGTCACCTGAGTAGACTGCAGATTATACGCACGCTCCATGAGTTTATTGGCAAGCCACACACTGATGACCGATTTAGGATGGCTACTGATAAACTGCCATGGGTCAGCGGGATGGTCTTCGCCATTGGCAAGATATTCATTGAAGTCTGCCTGTATCTCCCCACCCTTTACCTTTAGGTCGGGAGTGACGGTGATAACATCGTCGGAGAGAAATATCTCAGTGTAAGTCCAGCGTATGGAGTCAGTGGGCCAATGGTTTTTCTCCACCAGTTCGAGATTATTGGTCATGAGAGTACCTGGTTGTGGTTGGCCAATAGCCCCCTTCAACTCAAACTTGCCATCCTTCACATATCCCGTTGCCATCTCCTCACTCGGAGAGTTAGGAGTTCTTGCCACAATACCCACGGACGTGCCGTTAGGCATATTGAGGTTACCCTTTACCACAAAACCTTTCTGCTGAGCGAAAGATGTAGCAGTGAGGGCACAGAGTGCAAGTATATGATATATCCTTTTCATTTCTTCTTAAAGTTTGCGTAAGCTCTCAACATAAATGTGCCCATGAGCAGGCAAAGGCACGGAGTGCATTTCATCTGAGGTATGACAGGAGTCAGCAATATGTAAGCCAATGGCACTATGGCAAAAGCCACATAGCACCATTTCATCCAATGCTTCTTTCTGCCAAATGCCCAAAGCACGACGGGCAGAGGATTGAATGGGATTATCATCCAGTTCCAGTCTGTGGCTACGAGGTCAGAGAACAAGACAAGATATGTAATCCAAAGTGATATGATAGTATGGCCGACAAGCAATATAGTGTCTATTGTAGTGTCAAGCCATGATGGTTTCTTCTTTAATTCTACCGATATAGCGGCAATAATCAGCAGTGCGCCGAATGCCATCCATGGAGTTATCGGGAATGGCGTGTAATCGCGAGTGACGGTGGCAAGAGTCTTTGGTTTGCCGATGGTCATAGGGCGTAGATGTCCCTCTTCATCTTTTATGGAAGCCTTCTGCCAAGCATCGAAGAGCAATACGGGTGATAGACGGCCATTGAAATCATTGCTATGGTCACCGTGGCTACCAAGGGTAAGATTCCAAAATAGATATTCCCACGGACAGTTTCTACACAAGTCACGCAGGATGATGCGGTAACTGCCATATGGTTTTTCCACCTCTTCTGGCAGTTTGCTATAGACTATGGTCTCACCATCGAGGATGCTCTCCACGGCAAAGATTGTCATCGAAGCACATTGTGTGTGGAGATAGTCATAGTGATAGATAGGCCCCTTTTGGAGTTGCTCATCAAGAAATTTCCAAAGGTCTTGTTTCTCCTTAGGTGTGAGATTGAGTTTCACCTCGCTCACTCCACGTCCCTCCTTCTTGTAATCATCGATTACCTTTTGGGTGGGTTCGTAGATATATCCTGACATTGCCTTTCCCTGCACAAAGCGAATGATATCACTTGGTCGGATATCCATAGAAAAGGAATAAGCGATGTCGAGATTATTGGAAGGACTTTGCAGACGAAGGAAAGCATGACCTATCAAAGAATAGATTTCCTCTCCAGGTGTAGCCCTTAAGAGGCTGACAGTGATAAAGTCCGGATCTTCTGCAGCCTTGTTTATCGAATCGGTATTGACAACAGTATTACCCCCCTGCGCCCAGATGTGCACGCAGAATATCATTAGGATGGTTGTCAAAAGCGATTTCTTCATGTTCTTATTTTATTAAAAAGTAATGAATGTCATCCGAAGCATTGACACTCCGGATGACATTATATTGAGATAAGTGATTACTTATTGATGAACTTCTTGCCGTCCATGATGTAAACACCCTTACCAGCAGACTTCACTTGAGCACCACCGAGGTTGTATACCTTGCCGTTCTTCACAGTCTCGCTCACCTTAGCAGCGTCGATACCGTCAGCTACTGCAGCTTCAGCGCTCCAATACATCATCTCTGGATACTCTTCATCAGAGAAGCCTTCTGCATCAAACTGGATATAGAAAGA
>CAVABU010000073.1:6810-13391 GCA_963586965.1 Gemmiger formicilis | reverse complement strand
ATCGCGCCGCTACAACCAAGTACCTTTGCTACGTTCCCGTCCTGGAGGATTCCGAGGGAGCTGACCGTACAGGACTTACCCATTTATAATTACATTAACCAAATATCGCTTTTGATATGAGAACACCACGCTCACCATATAACTCGCGTTAGCAACGAGGGGTGATTTCTCAAATGCGGTGCAAAGGTACTCCTTTTTATGCAAACAACCAAATTTCGCATTTGTTATTTATCAAAAAAAGATTAAAAACCTACGCTATACATTATTATATTGTACAAATTAAGTACCTTTGTCAAATAAACAATTTCACGGAAACAGAATGATAACACCGCAAGCATTAATACAACTGAAAGCCTTCGCCCGTCAAGACGGATTTATCCTCTCACTGGTATGGCTACTCAGCATGTGGCTATATATAAAAGTTTCCGGTAGCATCTATGGCCCACTACTCATGTTCTCCACCCCATTCTTTATCATATGGAGACTTAATGAGTTTCGCGACAAAGCCCTCGACGGACATATCTCCGTGCTTCGCTCCATAGGATATTCATGCTATGTGATATTCTATGCGTCGCTCATATTCGCTATCGGACAATATGTATACTTTAGTTATCTTGACAACGGCGACTTCATGAAACTGCTCAACACGGGAAAAGAATTTCTCAATAGCAGTAGCAACACCACTGGCATGACAGCACAGGACATAGACAATGCCGTGAATGTCGTCGGCATGATGACCCCTATAGAACTTGTGTTCTCATTTATGATGAACAATCTCGTGATAGGCGCTATCATTAGCCCTGTGATAGTATTGTTTAGCAAGATGTCAGAAAAAAAACGCAACAAATGATATGGATATATCAGTAATAGTACCTCTCTACAACGAGGAGGAGTCGATAAAGGAACTCTATGACTGGATAAAACGTGTGATGGACGCCAACAAATTCACCTACGAGGTGATATTTGTCAACGATGGATCCACGGACAAGTCATGGGACGTGATAGAGTCACTGTCAAATGTGGACTCTCACGTGAAGGGCATAAAGTTTCGTCGCAACTACGGCAAGAGCCCTGCCCTCTACTGCGGATTTAATCAAGCACAGGGCGATGTGGTGATTACCATGGATGCCGACTTGCAGGATTCACCTGACGAGATACCCGAATTGCGTCGCATGATTATCGAAGACGGCTATGACCTCGTAAGCGGATACAAGCAGAACCGCCGTCAGGGTGACCCATTATCGAAGACTATACCCACCAAACTATTCAACGCCACCACCCGCAAGGTCAGTGGCATACACAATCTGCATGACTTCAACTGCGGACTCAAGGCTTACCGCAATGAAGTGGTGAAGAATATAGAGGTGTATGGTGAGATGCACCGTTTCATACCATATCTTGCAAAGAATGCTGGTTTTGACAAGATTGGCGAGAAACCTGTACATCATCAGAAGCGTCAACATGGCGTGAGCAAGTTTATGGGATGGAATCGTTTTGTCAATGGTTACCTGGATCTCATGACGTTGTGGTTTTTGTCAAGTTTCGGTAAGAAACCGATGCACGTATTCGGTTTCCTTGGTTCGATAATGTTTTTCATCGGATTTATAGCTGCAGTCATGATTGGTGTGACCAAGATATACTGTTTGTATGCAGGTGTTCCCGCAAGACTGATTACAGATACCCCTTATTTCTATATAGCCTTGACGATGATGATCATCGGCACACAATTCTTCCTCGCAGGATTTGTGGGCGACCTCATAAGCAGATCATCTCAACAGCGTAATGACTATCAGATAGAGAAGACATTAAGATGCTAAGACGACTGCCCATAATCATCTTCCTTGCATTGCTTGCCAGTGTGCCTCAGCACTCTTGGGCACAGAATAGCAAAAACAAGAATGAGCAAGTTGACACCGTAAAGGTCAACTTCATCAATGGCATAGCCATACATCTTGATGCTATCGGTGCCGTGCAGATGGCAACTTCTGACCATGGCCAATGGGAAGTAGGAGTGAGGATAAACATAAAGGACAAGTATTTCCCTGCCTTTGAGATCGGTTACGGCAAGGCAGACGAGAGCGATGAATACGTGACGGAGTCATGGTGCAAGGCAAAGGCTCCTTATTTCCGTATCGGTTGCGACTATAACATCCTGCGCAACAAGCACGATGATTACAAGGCTTTCGTAGGTCTTCGCTACGGATTTAGTAAGTTCAATTATGACATGACGGTGAAGACCGTGACCGAGACGGAGACCGAGCAAACTACTGAAAACGAGGATGGCACAACTTCCACCGAGACAGTTATCACCTCTACCACGACATATCCCGAATATGATGGACTGAATGCCACATGCCACTGGTTGGAAGCGGTATTTGGCGTAGACGCAAAGATATGGGGACCATTGCATTTGGGATGGGACGTGAGATACCGACGTATGTTGTCCAATAAGCATAGCGACGCCGACGAACCGTGGTATATACCGGGATTTGGCAATAAGAAGACTGCTGGTTTTTCAGCCATGTTTAACATTACCATAGCAATCTAAAACATTACATGAAACGTATACATTGGATACTGCTCATCATACTCATAGTGGCAGCCGTATTTGTCATACATCTGCAAAACACTGCTCCCTATCACCATGACAAGGGACAGATTTTCGGCACATATTACAGCATCACCTATCAGAATGATGCCGACCTGCATGAGGAAATCATGAAGGCTCTGCATGACGTAGACTCCTCGTTGTCCATGTTTAATGAGAGTAGTACTATATCAAGAATCAACCGCGGTGAAGATATCGAAGTCGACGAACTATTAGGATATCTCTTCCCAAGGGCGCAGAAGATTTCAGAAAAGACTGACGGAGCTTTTGACATCACCGTGGCACCGCTGGTCAATGCTTGGGGATTCGGATTCAAGAGTGGGAAGTGGCCCACTGACCAGCAGATAGACTCCATCAGAAACTTTGTGGGATACACAAAGGTAAAACTTGTGAACAAGAAAATAGTGAAGGGCGACCCGAGGATGATGGTAGACCTCTCCGCCATAGCCAAAGGTTATGGTTCGGATATGGTGGCAAAGGTCATGGATCGTGCCAAGGTGCGCAACTATATGGTGGAGATTGGTGGCGAGATTGTCACCAAAGGCACAAATGAGAAGGGTGAAGCATGGAGAATAGGCATAGCAAAACCCGTGGAAGATGGCGACGGTCAAGAGGGATATCAGTGCATCATACAACTCACTGACTGCGCGGCAGCTACAAGTGGCAACTATAGAAAATTCTTCTATAAGGATGGTAAAAAATATGCTCACACGATAGACCCCAAAAGTGGTAGACCTGTGCAGCACGACATCATCTCTGCCACAGTGCTGGCTCCCCACTGCTATGAGGCTGATGCCTATGCCACTTCATTCATGGTAATGGGATTGGACAAGGCAAAGACTGTCATAGAAAAAGACAAAGACCTGGAAGCATATTTCATATATGTGAGAGACGGCAAACAGTATACTTGGATGTCAAAGGGTTTTGACAAATATATAGTAAAATAGCCCCTCTTTCTCAGTAGTTTGCATTAATGGTTTTAGTCGTTTGCAACACCACACGATAGACAGATGCCGAGTTTCCAACTCACAGAAAAACTCCTCAGCACTCCCCTATTCCAAGGGCTTAGCAAGTCTGACCTACACACCATCGTAGGCCATACAAGGTTTGACTTCGGCAAGCATCATCCAGGGAAGATCATTGTCAAGGATGGTGACCCTTGCACGAGTATGATATTCCTTCTTGACGGCGCGATAAAGGCTATGACACAGGCTATAGACAATCGCTACTCAGTGACGGAATTTATCAACGCGCCTATGCAGTTGCAACCCGAGCGACTCTTTGGCATGCACCAGAGATACACGACGACATTCTCAGCTGAAACTGTGTGCAATACGCTGAGCCTTATGAAAAGCGAAGTAGTAAACTTGTGTAATAATTACGACATCTTCCGTATCAACCTCATCAACCTGCTTGCTGCAGGCGTGCAAAAGGCAGAAGACCGCAATTGGCTATCAGGACACATATCGCTTAGGATGCGCATAGCACGCTTCTTCACCATGCACTGTCTGCGTCCTGCTGGGGAGAAGATTATAAGGATAAAGATGAAGGACTTGGCAGAAGAGATTAATGACTCACGACTAAACGTTTCCTTCGAGCTCAATAAGCTTCAGGACGAAGGGCTCGTCATGCTTTCAAGGGAAAAGATTCATATCCCCGCTATCGAACATCTGTTCATGTAATGATAGCATAATTGTACCTTCTTGTGTCACTCATATACAAAAAAATCCCAGGCCATGCACCTGGGATTTTTTGTATATGAAAGATTTGTTTTCGTCTTAGAAAGGAAGATCATCAGCACTGCTCTCCTCCTGACTGCCAGAGAAAGGATTGTCTGGCACAGATGAAGTTGTAGATGTAGTCTGGGGTGTAGACAATTGAGCAGCACCATTGGCACCTACAGAAGCAGGATCAACCTTGCGCACGTCGAAAGCACGGATGCTATTAAACCAACGGCCATTGTACTCATGGGCATCAATGTCAAATGCCACCATTACCTCATCACCTATCTGTATATTAAATCTCTGCAGACGGTCATCACCAAGTACAGAGAACACCATCTTCTTAGGATACTGATCGTGAGTCTCCACGACAAAATCCTGAGCTTTCCACTCACCACGAGCGCTCACGCCACTTCTTGCAGGCAGCGCAGCAATAATTTTTCCTTGTAAATCCATTTATCTATTATATGATTTTCGTATGATATATTCCGAGACAGCAACTAATTTGCATTGCGAAATTAGCAAAATACTTCTAAAACGAGAAACTTTTGCATCGTTTTTTTGTCGTGCCCGATATATTTTTGTATTTTTGCCTTGCAATACGTAAACACTATACAGATATGAGATTTACCTTATCAAGCAATGAACTCTATGGACACTTGCAGACTCTGTCGAAGGTCATAAACAGCAAAAACTCACTACCTATTCTTGACTGCTTCCTATTTGAAGTTGCGGGCGACAAGATGACTATCACTGCGAGTGACAGCGAGAATGTCATGTGCACCACTATACACCTCGAAAACTCTGATTCTGACGGACAGTTCGCCATCCCTAACAGCATCATCCTCGATGCTCTCAGAGAATTGCCAGAGCAACCGCTGACATTTGATGTCAACACTGAAGCTCTCACTGTCAAGGTGCTCTATCAGAATGGCAATGGTAAGTTTGACTTCACTGCCATGAATGCCAATGAGTATCCACGCATACAGCCTATCGGCGATGGCGCTTCGATTATCACCATCAATGCAGCAATACTCAATACCAACATATCTCGTTCGATTTTCGCAACGGCTCAGGATGAGCTTCGCCCGGTGATGA
Organism: Gemmiger formicilis; assembly: GCA_963586965.1. Classification (GTDB taxonomy): domain Bacteria; phylum Bacteroidota; class Bacteroidia; order Bacteroidales; family Bacteroidaceae; genus Prevotella. The sequence continues at coordinate 7,964 of CAVABU010000073.1, read as the reverse complement.
ACGGCATATATTTTGACCTTACCACAGACTCTCTTGCCATCGTAGCAAGCGACGGTCATAAGTTGGTGAGGAATAGAAACTACACTGTAAAGTCTGACACTCCAGCTTCTTTCATCTTGCCGAAGAAACCAGCAAACCTTCTGAAGAACGTGCTTGGCAAAGATGGTGGCGACGTGGTCATCAAGTTTGATAGTCGCAACGCAGAGATAACCTACGAGGACGGAATGCTTTGCTGTCGCCTCATCGAGGGTCGCTACCCTAACTACAACAGTGTGATTCCGCAGAACAATCCTAACCACCTCACCATAGACCGCAAGACTCTGCTCTCAGCACTGCGTCGCGTATTGCCTTTTGCCAGTGGCACACAGCTCATACGCTTCCAGTTGGAAACAGGCAAGATAGAACTCAAATCTGAGGACATCGACTTCGCTACAAGTGCTCAGGAGAAATTGACTTGCGACTACACAGGCCGTCCGATGAGTATCGGTTTCAAGGGTGGTGCCTTGACAGAGATTCTCAACAACCTCGACTGTGACGACATCACTCTCGAGTTGTCTGATCCAAGTCGTGCCGGTGTCATCGTACCGACAAATCAGGACAAGGATGAAGAGGTACTGATGCTTGTGATGCCAATGCTCCTCAACGACTAAACATACAGACTATAACAGATAAGAAATGATTCCCAATCTGACAAAACCGCTGGTGGTCTTTGATCTTGAGACCACCGGCGTTGATATTGTAAAGGACAAGATAATCCAGATATCCTACATCAAGGTATACCCTGACGGAAAAGAGGTAAGAAATAGCTACTTCGTCAATCCAGGTATACCAATACCACACTTCGTGGAAGAACTCACACATATCACCAACGATATGGTGAAGGACGCTCCTTCTTTCAAGGAGCTTGCTCCGAAGTTGAAGGAGGAGTTCACCGGTTGCGACTTTGCTGGTTACAACTCCAACAAGTTTGACATTCCTATGCTTTCGGAGGAATTCGATCGTGCTGACGTAGACTTCGACTTTTCCAAATGTCGCCTCATAGATGCCATGTCCATATTCCGCAAGATGGAGCGTCGCAACCTTGCTGCCGCCTACAAGTTTTATTGTGGCAGAAAGATGGAGGAAGATTTCCAGGCTCACCGTGCCGACGAGGA
>CAVABU010000073.1:4866-6560 GCA_963586965.1 Gemmiger formicilis | reverse complement strand
TGGTATGTCACTGACGTGCTGCGTCGCGACCCAGGATACTACAGTTGGATGATCGGTGGCGACTTCCCTGCCAACACCAAGCAAGTGCTGACACGCATACGACTCAAGGAGTTTGCCGCAAAGAACCAGTAATCGATAATGAGCATAAAGCATGCGATAATAATTCTTTTGACCACGATGTCTTCCATCTGTTCATGGGGACAGGAGTTGAATGCTACTGTCAAGATAAACCATGCACAGATACAGGGCACAGATGTCAGCGTATTTGAGGAACTGGAGACTAATCTCACCAAGTTCATCAATGAGCGACAGTGGACAAACCTGCAATTTCAAAAGAACGAGCGCATCAACTGCTCATTCAATATCACGGTGACAAAATATGCCGACAATGTCTTCACAAGCAGGGCCGTCATCACTGCCACTAGACCGGTATACAATTCCTCGTATACCACCACGATATATAGCAACACCGACAACGACTTCACCTTCGAGTATGCCCAGTTTGATCAGATACAGTTTAATGAGGAGAATGTCGACAACCAACTGACGGCGCTCATCGCCTATTACGTCTATCTGATAATAGGCATTGACCTGGACACCTTCGGTCCTATGTCGGGCGAAGACGTATTACAACGTTGCTATAACCTGTGCAACAACGCACAGAACTTGGACTTTCCTGGATGGAAAGCTTTCGACTCCGACAAAAATCGCTATGCCATCATAAACGACTATCTCGATAGCGCCATGCAACCCTTCCGTCAGTTTCAGTATGACTACTATCGCAAGGGACTCGACGAGATGGCATCCAATGCTGACCGTGGCAGGACAAACATCACAACTGCTATAGAGGAACAGTTGAAGAAAGCCCATGAAAACCGCCCCATGAGCATGCTTCCGCAGATATGGACTGACTATAAGCGTGACGAACTTGCCAATATATATAAAGGTAAGGGCACGCAGAAGGAAAAACAGTCTGTATATGACATTCTCTTTGGTATCAATGCCAGCCAAAGCAACTCTTGGGACAAACTGAAGGAATAAATGCTAAAGCAATTATACATAAAGAATTTCGCTCTCATAGACGAACTGGATGTAAACTTCTATCCGGGATTCTCGGTCATCACGGGTGAGACAGGAGCAGGCAAGAGCATCATTCTCGGTGCTCTCGGACTTCTGCTCGGCAATCGTGCTGACCTTAAGGCTATAAAGGAAGGTAGCAACCGCTGTACGATAGAAGCACATTTTGATATCCAACGTTATGATTTCCAGTCTTTCTTTGATGACAATGACATAGACTATTGTGCCGATGACTGCATCATACGTCGTGAGATTAACGCCAACGGCAAGAGTCGTGCCTTTATCAATGACACTCCAGTAGCATTGTCACTGATGAAGGAACTCGGGGAACAACTCATTGACATCCATTCCCAACACCAAAACCTTCTACTTCAGAAGGACAATTTCCAATTATCCGTCGTAGACATCATCGCAAAGAATCAGGCGTTGCTGAAAGCCTATAAGGAGACTTTTGACAAATATCACAAGGCTAAGCAAGCGCTTGAGGATATTCGCCTTGCCATAGAACAGAATAGGCAGAACACTGATTTCCTGCGTTATCAGTATGAGGAGTTGTCAAAACTCCAACTGCAGAGTGGCGAGGACGAGCAGCTCGACCGCGAGTCCAACTCCATGCA
>CAVABU010000073.1:0-4241 GCA_963586965.1 Gemmiger formicilis | reverse complement strand
CAGATTGCCAGCGGTGGTGAGATAGCCCGCGTGATGCTTTCGCTCAAAGCCATGCTTAGTGGTGCAGTAAAACTTCCGACAATCATATTTGACGAGATTGACACTGGCGTATCTGGTCGCGTGGCAGAACAGATGGCAGTGATAATGAATCAGATGGGACAGGCCGAGCGCCAGGTAATAAGCATCACCCACCTGCCACAGATTGCCGCCATGGGAAGCCATCACTACAAGGTTTACAAGGAGCAGGGCGCAGACAACACCAAGACTCACATGGAGCAACTTGACAATGACCATCGCATAAAGGAGATAGCACAGATGCTCAGCGGTAGCAATGTATCCGAAGCCGCCATTAGCAATGCCAAAGCTCTCCTTGGACTATAAAACATTTACCCCAAAAGATGAAAAAGACACTTATTATATTCTTATTTGCACTCGGCATAGCATTGCCTTCATTGGCACAGAGCCAAGCAGTGCAGAAAGTAGCAAAATCAGTATTCACCCTCACTACCTACAAGGCTGATGGCACCATCCTCGCCACAGCTCACGGCGTCTATTGCAACGCTACGGGTGAGGGCATCGCAGCATTCACACCTTTCGTCGGAGCGAAGAGCGCCACAGTCATCGATGGCAACGGAAAGAAATATGACGTGACCGCCATCATCGGTGCTGACGAGATCTACGACATCTGCCGCTTCCGTCTATCGGGCAACGTCAACCCTCTACAGGTATCTCCTTCCACGGAGAACGGTAAGTTGTGGGTGGTGGGCTATAGCACGAAGAAGGCGAAGTTCACTCCTATCACAGTGAAGAGTTCGGAAAAGTTTCTCGACAAATACAACTACTATGTATTCAATGAGGAAATAAATGACGACATCGAGGGATGCCCCATCGTCAATGAGGCTGGCATGGCAGTGGGTCTGGTGCAGCGCTCCAGCACGTCTTACTCCATACACTCCACTGACGCATCCTACTACTCCACTCTTGCGAGCAACGGCCTGTCACTCAGCAATCCCACAATGCTGAAGACTGGCATACGCATAGCTTTGCCAGAAGACCACGAACAGGCTCGACTGATGCTCCTCATGCTCAATGGAAGCATGGATTCGCTCAACGTGAGAAACACCACTGTGGAGTTTATTGATAAGTATCCCAATGAGATAGACGGATATAATGCCTTGGCAAAATATGAGGTGGCGCACTCTAACCTTAAGGAAGCTTCAGACGCCATGGAGACTGGCATCAAAAAGACTGACAAGAAGGACGAAGCATATTATGAATATGCGAAACTCATCTACAACACAGTGGCTTACATCCCTGACTCTCTGCAGACTACATGGACATTCTCACTCGCAGAGGATAATGTCAGCAAGGCTATCGACATCAATCCGCAGGCTTCCTACAAGCACCTGTTGGCACAGATAAAGTATGCCAAGAAGGATTTCAATGCATCTCTCGCTCTCTTGGAGGAACTTGCCAGTGGTGACATGCCTACAAGCGAGGTGTATTATGAGATAGCGCAGTGCAAGTCACGCTTGGGAGCTGAGAAAAATGATATCTTCACTTACATCAACAAGGCAGTGGAGGTCAGCCCACAACCGCTGACATATATCAGCGCACCTTATATCCTCGCACGTGGCATGATGCTTGATGAGATGGGCGAGACCAAGAAGGCTCTGCAGGATTACAATAAGTATGACACTCTGATGAACTTCCGTGCGAGCGCTGATTTTTACTATACTCGTTATAAATGCGAGTCGCAACTAAAACAATTCCAACAGGCTATCAATGACATATCACATGCTTGCGTCATCAATCAGCAGGAACCGACTTACCTTGCCGAACTTGCGTCCATTGAGCTTCGTGTAGGCAAATACGAAGAGGCTGTGCAGGCTTGCGACATCTGTCTGCAACTCACACAGGAGTATTCCGACGTCTATATCGTAAAGGGTGTGGCGCTGCATCAGTTGGGTAGAAACGAGGAGAGCAAAGAGGCTCTGCTCAAGGCTAAAGAACTTGGTGACGAGCGTGCGGACTCATACCTGCAGAAATACAGCAAATAAAGACCTCTTGTAAACAAGACATAATCTAACACTTAGCACTATGAATAAGCGAAAAGCACTTACCATCATACGCGTAGTCATCATCGTCATTGTGGTGGCAGTGGTGGGCATCAGCGAGTATTTTCTCTACTTTGCCCTTGATCATGACCACGCTTCTTATGATGTAGATAAGCAATTTCAGAGTCAGAAGGAACTGGTGCCCTGGACATCGCAATGGATAGACAGCATACGCACTACGAAGGTTCTAAAGGACACGTTCATAGTGAAGGACGATGGCAAACGCTTGCACGCATGGTATCTTGCATCGCTCGACACAGCCATACACAATACGGCTGTCATAGTGCATGGCTACAAGAGCAACCCTATCTTCATGTTTCAGATAGGCTATCTCTATAATCACGACTTACACTGGAACATCCTCCTGCCTGACCTCACGGCTCATGGCCAAAGTGACGGCAGCATCATACAGATGGGATGGAATGACCGTCATGACGTAAACCTCTGGGTAGGCGTGGCTCACGACATATTCCGTGCTGACACGATGCTCGTGCACGGCATATCCATGGGAGCAGCCACCACGATGTGCGTATCGGGCGATGATCAGGGACGCGACTATCTGCGCGGATTCGTGGAAGACTGTGGCTACACGAGCGTATGGGACGAATTTAGTGGCGAACTGAAAAATCAGTTTGGTCTACCTTCTTTCCCTCTCCTCGACATCACCAGCGCAGTGTGCAAACTGCAATACGGATGGAGCTTCAAGGAGGCAAGTCCGCTGGAGATGGTAAAGAAATGTCACAAACCGATGCTCTTCATTCATGGCGATAGCGACACCTATGTGCCCACGGCAATGGTGCACAGGCTCTATGCTGCAAAGCCTGGCGTCAAGGCGCTTTGGCTTGCAAAGGGATCTGAGCATGCCGATGCCTATCGCGACCATCACGAGGAATACACCACGAAAGTGAAAGACTTCATCAAGAAGAACATACACTAAACACTAACTAAATAACTATCAACCTATAACTAATAAATACTACGCTTATGAAAAAGACATCTTTGTTCGTGGCAAGTATGCTCATGCTCGCCATGCCTGCCATGGCAGGAAAATGGACTCAGTGGGTAAATCCTTTCCAAGGTACTGATAAGCAGGACGGTCTGCAAGGCAACACTTACCCAGGACCGACAATGCCATTTGGCATGGTGCAGTTGTGCCCCGACACGCATGACGCACCAAGTTGGGACAGCGGTTCGGGCTACACTTATGGCGAGAACAAGATCTATGGTTTCTCTCACACACGTCTCAGCGGCACTGGTGCCAACGATTTCATAGACATCACCCTCATGCCTATGACCACGGACAAGGAGTATAAACCTGTCTACACCTTTAGCCATGACCAAGAGTCTGCACGACCTGGCTACTATCAGGTGAAACTGCTGGACAATGGCATCAATGTGGAACTCTCGGCTACTGCGCACACTGGCATACACCGCTACACTTATCCTGCCGGAAAACCCAAATATGTATTCCTCGACCTTGACCACTCGGCTGATAAAGGTAGCTGGGGGCGCACCGTCCTCAACGGACAGATACGCAAGGTCAACGACACCACGCTCGAAGGTTTCCGTGTCATCACTGGATGGGCAAAGATGCGCAAGATATATTTCCGCATGGAGTTCTCCGAACCGATGGAGGAGGTGCAGTTTTATAGCGACGGCAAACGCTTCAAGGAGACACCACTCATCAATGGCGATGACCTTCGCTCTATAGCAAAATTCAAGACTACTGATAGCAACACCTTGATGGTAAAGGTTTCCATCTCAGCCGTTGACGTAGAAGGCGCACGCAAGAATATGGTGGCAGAAGCCACCAGTTGGGACCTTGACAAATACGTCAATGACGCCGATGCTGCATGGGACAAGATGCTTGGCACCATCGAGGTGGAAGGCGACGAGCATGAGATGCGCACATTCTATTCCTCACTCTATCATGCCCTCATCCAACCCAATACTGTGAGCGATGTCGATGGTCGCTACGTGGCTGCCGACTACACGGTGAAGAAGATGCCTGCTGGCAAGACTTTCTACTCCACCTTCTCACTGTGGGACACCTATCGCGCAGCACACCCACTCTACCAACTCCTTTGGCCTGACTACAACCGCAGTTTTGTGGAGAGCATGTTC
>CAVABU010000072.1:0-13411 GCA_963586965.1 Gemmiger formicilis | reverse complement strand
GTCGCATCATCGGCACCGTGGGACAGTTGCAGTTTGAGGTCATCCAGTATCGTCTAGAAAACGAATACAACGCTAAGTGTCGTTGGGAACCAGTACATCTCTACAAGGCTTGTTGGGTGGAGAGTGATGACGAGAAGGAACTCGACAACTTCAAGAAGAGGAAATATCAGTATATGGCGAAGGATAAGGACGGACGTGACGTCTTCCTCGCTGACTCTGGCTACGTGCTATCCATGGCACAGCAGGATTTCGAGAATATCCGTTTCCACTTCACTAGTGATTTCTAAGATTAGTAGGCGAAGCGTCCTCGCTTTGCCCTTTCTTTTGCAATAACAATCAAATAAGGTTGCAGCGAGGACGCTGCAACTACTAATAATACATTTTATAGTAGGCGAAGCGTCCCCGCTTTGCCCCTTCTATTGCAATAACAATCAGATAAGGTTGCAGCGAGGACGCTGCAACTACTATAATAATAAGAGCCGTTAGTCCTTTTAGAACTAACGGCTCTTATCATTATAGTAATCTCAAAATTAATCTTGCATCAGTGTGCTGATGTGAACTCATCGAGGAAGCGCACATCATTCTCAGAGAACATGCGCAGGTCAGACACACGATACTTCAGGTTGGTGATACGCTCCACACCCATACCGAAAGCATAACCAGTGTAGACCTTAGAGTCTATGCCACAAGCCTCAAGCACATTGGGATCCACCATACCGCAACCGAGGATTTCCACCCATCCAGTGTGCTTGCAGAATCCACAACCCTCACCACCGCAGATATGGCAAGAGATATCCATCTCTGCTGATGGCTCCGTGAATGGGAAATAACTTGGACGGAGACGTATCTTAGTGTCAGGACCAAACATCTCACGTGCGAAGATAAGCAACGCCTGCTTCAAGTCAGTAAAGCTCACATTTTTGTCCACGTAGAGTCCCTCCACCTGGTGGAAGAAGCAGTGTGCACGTGCAGAGATAGCCTCATTGCGGTACACACGACCTGGACAAAGCACGCGAATTGGTGGTTTGTGAGTGCTCAGATAATGGCTCTGATCATTGGATGTATGCGAGCGGAGCAGTATGTTCTTCGTCACATCGAGGTTGCTCTTCTCCACGAAGAATGTGTCCTGCATGTCGCGTGCAGGATGGTCAGCAGCAAAGTTGAGGTTAGTGAAGATATTGAGGTCATCATCTATCTCAGGACCGCCAGCCAATGTGAAGCCCATACGCTGGAAGATGTCTATGATCTCATTCTTCACGATAGTGAGCGGATGGCGTGTACCGAGGTTTATAGGATAAGATGTACGCGTGAGGTCTATGTCCTCAGTACCTGTTTCCACAGTCTCTATCTGCTCGCGCAAGTCATTAATCTTAGTCTGCACGGCAGTCTTGAGCTGATTGATCTTTATACCTATCTCCTTCTTCTTGTCAGCTGCCACACCGCGGAACTCGTCCATCAGTGCATTCATCTCGCCCTTCTTGCTGAGGAAGCGCAGACGCAGTTGCTCTAATTCTTCGGCATTATTGGCCGTAAGTGTGTCCACTTCCTGCAGAAGTGCTGCTATCTTGTCAGAAATCATATTGCTTATTTTATTTTATGCAAAGTTAGCAAATTCCATAGAAATAAGGAAACCAATCCAAAATAAAGTAGTAATTTTGTACGGATTTAATGTAATAGATCTGATGAAAAACCTTTTGTTTGCTGCGATACTCTTCGCTGTCTGTGGCATGTTGACACTATCGTCATGCAGTTGCAATGGCAGGAAGTCTTCGCAAGACTCACTATTCATTGACACTCTGACCAACGACTCCACTGCTGAGGACTCCGCGGAGAAGATTATCACAGACACACCGATGCCAAAGGCTGCCGACGAATTGTTTGATGACTTCATATTCAACTTTGCAGCCAATAGAAAACTACAGTTCAGCAGGATAACATTCCCTCTCAACGTCACCGAGTTTGGCAAGACGAAGACATTAAACAAGAATCAGTGGAAGATGGAGCATTTCTTCATGCGCCAGGACTTCTACACTCTCATCTTCGACAATGCTGCACAAGAGGAGGCCGCCAAGGACACAAGCATCAATCACGTAGTGCTGGAGAAGATATACTTGGAACGCAAGTGCGTCAAGCAGTACATCTTTGACCGCATCAACGGCATGTGGATGATGAACGCCATCAACACGACAGATTTTTCTAAGTCGCCTAATGCTTCGTTCCTGCATTTCTATAGCAAGTTCTCCACCGATGAGGATTTCCAGATAGAGAGCATCAATGACCCTCTGCACTTCCTCGGTCCTGATCCCGACAATGACTTCGACACCATGGACGGAATACTTCTGCCTGAGCAGTGGCCGTCATTCGCCCCTCCCCTACCCCAAAAGATGATTTACAACATCATCTATCAGAAGCAGGGTAAGGGTTCCAGCCAGAAGATATTCATCATCCGAGGCATTGCCAATGGTATAGAGACCGAACTGACATTTAAGCGTAAGGAAGGCAACTGGAAACTCACCGAACTGCATACATAACAAAAACCTTCACATCTCATAACCGATATGATAGACGAGGAAAACTACAGCCTACTGGAGCACAACACGTTTGGCATTGATGCGAAGTGTCGGCGCTTCATCGAGTTTGCTACCGTAGAGGAAGCAAGTAGCATGTTGCCAAAAATAAGCAAAGAAAACTACCTAATAATAGGAGGTGGCAGCAATGTGCTATTTACAAAAGACTTTGACGGCATAGTGATACGCTCGGGCATAATGGGCATAAAGGAGGATGTGCACGATGACTACATGACTATCAGATGTGGAAGTGGAGAAAACTGGGATAGCATCGTGGCTTACTGCGTAGACAATGGTTACTACGGAGCAGAAAACCTCTCGCTCATCCCTGGCGATGCAGGAGCCTCAGCCGTGCAGAATATCGGTGCTTATGGCACGGAGGTGAAGGACATAATAGAGTCGGTGGAAGCCATCGAGATATCCACTGGCAAGATGTTGGCACTGAGCAATGCCGATTGCCAATATGCCTATAGATACAGTCGCTTCAAGTCTGAGTGGAAGAACAAGTACTTCATCACTCATGTCACCTATCGTCTATCCCTCACATTTACTCCCCACTTGGATTACGGCAATATCCGCAACACGTTAGCAGAGAAGGGCATCAGCATGCCAACGGCTTCAGAGTTGAGAGATACGATAATAGAGATACGAAGGGCAAAACTCCCTGACCCTCAGGTGCAAGGCAATGCAGGATCATTCTTTATGAACCCTATTGTAGACACGGCTAAGTTTGAGTCTCTCCTCGCTTTGCATCCAGACATGCCTCACTATGTCATGGGTGACGACAAGGTGAAGATACCCGCAGGATGGCTCATCGAACAGTGTGGATGGAAGGGCAAGTCACTTGGTAGGGCTGGTGTGCACTCCCGACAGGCATTAGTGCTTGTCAATAAGGGCGGAGCCACTGGCAATGACATTGTCACCTTGTGCGACACTGTGCGTAATGATGTCAAGCAGAAATTTGATATCGACATCAAACCTGAGGTCAACATCATCTAAAAACATATGAACAATCGTCTGGTGAAAGTGGCAAAACCTGAAGCCACACTTGCCAATCTGCCCGACTATGTCGGTCCAGAGCGTCCCCGACTGCGCTTCCTCGGCACAGGCACATCTGCTGGCGTGCCTATCTTGGGATGTCAGTGTGAGGTGTGCAAGAGCCAAGACCCTCGTGACAGACGATTTCGCACTGCCGCCCTGCTCGAGACCAAGGAGGCACGCATACTCATCGACGCTGGGCCTGACATACGCCAGCAACTGATGCCACTCAACTTCTACCCTCTCGATGCCGTATTACTCACACATATCCATTATGACCATGTAGGAGGACTTGATGACTTGAGGGGCTTCTGCGTGTTTGGTGACCAAAACATATATGCAGACAGAAACACCGTGGAAGGTCTGCACCGCCAACTACCCTATTGCTTCACCAAGAATCTTTATCCTGGAGTACCTCTTCTAAAACTGCATGAGATAGAGGCTGGCAAACCTTTCTGCGTAAAGGACACCGAGATAATGCCCGTGGAAGTGATGCACGGCAAACTGCCAATCCTCGCTTATAGGATAGGCAATATGGCTTACATCACCGACATGAAAACTATCGACGATAGTCAGTTGCAGTATCTCGAAGGTATAGACACTCTTGTCGTCAATGCCCTAAGATGGACCAATCCCCATCACAGTCATATGTTGGTGGACGACGCCATAGCCTTTGCCAAGAGGATAAAGGCGAAGCAGACTTACCTGATACACGTCACCCACCACATCGGACTATATGATGATGCCGAGGCGAAATTGCCTTCCGACATACATCTTGCCTACGACGGTTTGGTCATTGACGTATAGACAAAAATCAGTTTACGCTATATTTCAGTTCGTCCTTGGAGTCTATAAAACTCACCAGTTTGTGATTGACATTGACACCCTTTGACTTAGCACGAAGCACCATAGTGTTCTTGTATTTAGGATAAAAGACGCTGAAATACAGTGGTACTGTTCCTTCGTTTGCTTCAAGCACAGTGGTGAGATCATCGACGAGTTCTTCGGTGAGTTGATCCTCCTTGACGAAGATGGTAAACTTATCTATGGTCTTCTCCTTTATATCCGACATATAGTTCACACTGCCAAGGCGGAAATCATAGAATTTGCTTGTGGGAAAACGCTTCGTGCATGTAGCCTTTAAATAGAGCGCTACGCCGATGGCGAAATAACCGCTCCACATGCCCCAGTCATCAAAGATGGCTATCTCTCCCGAACCGCTATAGTCCTCGAGCGTCACGATACCGAAAGGCTTTCCAGTCTTCGTCGTACCAGTGCGCACGGCAGTCACTATGCCACCAAAGACTATACTTTCTTTCTTAGAAAGCGCCTCTTTGTCCTCTAGTTCGGTGGTGACGGTATTGCACATCTTATCCAATATAAAACTATAATCGTCCAACGGATGGGCAGAGAGATAGATGCCCACAAGGTCGCGCTCACGATTGAGGAGTTCGATGGAACTCAGTTTGGTGTAGTTCTTAGGCACAGGTGGTTTACCCACAGTCTCATTAAACCCATCGAAACCAAAGAGCGAAGACTGAGCCTCAGCCAAGGCATTCTGATAATTCTGGCCGAAGCGTGTCAGAGTGTCAAGAAACTTGTCGCCTTGATTGTTGACCACTTCCATATATTGTTCGCGGGCAATGCCGAAACTATCAAAGCCACCACTTGCCACAAGCGACTCATAGCAACGCCTGTTAACCTGCGAGAAACTCACACGCTGTGCAAAGTCATATATATCCTTGAAAGGTCCATTCTTCTGACGTTCCTCGATGATGGCTTCAGCCGCAGCCTCACCCATACCCTTGATGGCAGCAAGTCCGAAGCGTATCTCACCCTTCTTGTTTACACCAAAGTTGGAGAAACTCTCGTTGACATCAGGACCCAAGGTCTTTATTCCAAGCGAGTTGCACTCGTCCATGAGTTTCTTTATTTCCTTGATATCATTCTTGCGTCGGGTCATGATGGCAGCCATAAACTCGGCGGGATAGTGCGCCTTAAGGTATGCCGTCTGATATGCCACCCACGAATAGCAGGCCGCATGCGACTTATTGAAGGCATAGGAAGCAAACTTCTCCCAGTCTGCCCATATCTTTTCCAGCACCTTTGGATCATGACCGTTGCTCTTGCCACCCTCGATAAACTTTGGTTTCATGGCGTCGACGATATCCTTCTTCTTCTTACCCATCGCCTTACGCAGGGCATCACTCTCACCGCGGGTGAAGTTAGCCAACTGTCGCGACAAGAGCATCACTTGCTCCTGATAGACCGTGATGCCGTAAGTATCCTTGAGGTATTTCTCCATGCAAGGGATATCATAGGTGATGGGTTCCTTGCCATTCTTTCGTTTGATAAACGACGGGATATAGTCCATAGGTCCTGGACGATAGAGGGCATTCATGGCGATGAGGTCCTCAAAGACTGTAGGATGTAGTTCTTTGAGGTACTTCTGCATACCAGGCGACTCAAACTGGAATGTGCCAATGGTCTGTCCCTTCTGATAGAGTTGGTATGTCAGTTCGTCATCTATAGGAATGTGATCGAGGTCTATCTCCACACCCTGAGTCTGCTTGATGATCTTCACCGCTTCCTTCTGCTCCGAGAGAGTCTTCAGTCCGAGGAAGTCCATCTTGATAAGTCCAGTGGACTCGATGACATGACCATCATACTGCGTCACGGCAGTCTTCAGACCAGGGAAGTCAGGGTCATCAGCCGTAGACACCGGCACATGATCGGAGATAGGGTCACGACAGATGATAAATCCACAAGCGTGGATACCAGTGCCACGCACCGTACCCTCAAGCATGCGGGCATACTTTATGGTGTTGCTCTCGCGCATGTCGGCACTTGTCTCGGCATCACGGAGTTCAGGCACAGTCTTCACCACATTGGTGAGGTTCATCTTCAGTCCATCGGGCAAGCGGTCAGGGATGGCCTTGCACCATCCGTTAGACACGTCGAGTGGCACATTCTCCACACGTGCCACGTCACGCAGCACATTTTTGGTGGCCATAGTACTATAGGTGATGATGTGCGCACAGTTTTCCTTGCCGTATTTGTCCATCACCCACTGCAGCACCTTGCCACGGCCGTCATCGTCGAAGTCGGTATCGATATCAGGCAATGACACACGGTCAGGATTGAGAAAACGCTCAAACAGCAAGTCGTATTTCAAAGGGTCTATCTTGGTGATGCCCAAGCAATAAGCCACCACCGAACCAGCTGCCGAACCACGGCCAGGACCTACCCATACGCCGAGTTGTTGGCGCGCTGAGTTGATAAAGTCCTGCACGATGAGGAAGTAACCAGGGAAACCCATGGTCTTCATGATGTGCAACTCAAATCGTATGCGGTCCTCCACATCCTCTGGTATGCCATACGTACCTTTTATAAGAGTCTCCGCCGTGAGATTATCGGGAGTGCCCGAACCATAGATGCGCTGTGCACCCTCATAGGCAAGTTTTGCCAAATAGTCAGCCTCAAACTTGATGCGGTATATCTTGTCGTAGCCACCAAGTTTCTTTATCTTCTTCTGTCCTTCCTCTTCAGGCAACTGGTTTTCTCCATTCTCGTCACATGTGAACTCCCGATAGAGGTCTTCTTCGGAAAACTTCTTACGCCACTGCTCCTCTGTGCCAAACTCCTCCGGTATGGGGAAGAATGGCATGATAGGGTCGCTCTCTATGTTGTAGGTTTCCACCTTATCGAGGATCTCGCACGTGTTAGCCAAAGCCTCTGGGATGTCAGAGAAGATGTCATTCATCTCCTGACGCGTCTTAAACCACTCCTGCTTGGAATAGAGCATACGCGTGGGGTCGTCAAGATTCTTTCCCGTGCTTAGACACAACAAGTGGTCGTGAGCCTCGGCAGTCTCCTCATTGAGGAAGTGGCAGTCATTGGTACACACCAGTTTGATGCCATATTCACGTGCCAACTCGATAAGTATCTTGTTGGCTCTTTGTTGCAGAGGGAATGTCTCGCGGTTGGCCCTTTGGTTAGGATTCTTCACCTCATGGCGTTGCAACTCTAGGTAATAGTCATCACCCCAAAGGCGCTTGTGCCACTCTATGGCCTCACGTGCACCCTCTATGTCATCTTTCAGAATCTTGGCGGGCACCTCACCTGCGATACAAGCAGAGCAGACGATCAGTCCTTCATGAAACTGCTCCAGGTCCGCACGATCAGTACGTGGACGACCATAGAAACCATCAGTCCATGCACGCGACACGAGTTTTATCAGGTTGCGATATCCCTTCTCATTCTTCGCCAGCACTATCAAGTGATAACCGCCACGGTCACCCTTGTCGCTCTCCCTTTTTTCCTTGCCACGGCGTGCCACATACATCTCGCATCCGAAGATAGGTTTGAATGGTTCAAGCCCCTCCTTCTTCCTTCCCTTATTGATTTTATTACAGTAATCGAAGAGTTCCTTGATGCCAAACATATTGCCGTGATCAGTAAGCGCCATGCCTCGCATGCCATCAGCCACGGCCTTGTCGACCATCTTACCGATAGGCGACTGACCATCAAGAATAGAATAATAAGAGTGTACGTGCAGGTGTATGTAGTCTTCCATGTAGAAAATGTATAAGTCTTGCGAAATTACGCTTTTATTGGCACACGACCAAAAGTTTAATTCGGAATTGTTGCACATATTAAAAAAATATGACTATCTTTGCATAACGTAGGTAAGATATTTCAATGTCAAAAAAGATAGAGAAGCTCAAAAAGCTAAAAAAGATACGCCTTCACCGTGAGGGCACCGACACATTGGTATGGGGAGCGATATTCGTCATCTCCGTGGCATTGCTATTGTGGCGATGCCTTGACACGCACGTACCATTTTGGATTTTTGTTATCGTGTTCGGCATATGTTATACCGTGGTAATCAATTTCTTCCGTTGCCCCAAGCGCAAGTTTCCAGTGGAAGACACGGACAACATCGTGGTGGCTCCTGCCGATGGTCGCATCGTGGTCGTGGAAGAAGTGGAAGAGACTGAATACTTCCATGATCGCAGGATAATGGTGAGCATCTTCATGAGCCTATTCAATGTGCACGCCAACTGGTTTCCTATTGACGGCAAGGTGATATCCGTGAAGCATCACAACGGCAACTTCCACAAGGCGTGGCTACCCAAGGCAAGCACTGAGAATGAGCATGCCGACGTACTCATAGAGGCTGACAATGGCGAGCGCATCCTCTGCCGTCAGATAGCAGGTGCAATGGCTCGACGCATAGTCACCTATGCTAAGGAAGAGGAGTACTGCTTCATCGACGAGCATCTCGGATTCATAAAGTTCGGTTCAAGAGTAGACCTCTTCTTACCACTCGACTCTGAGATATGCGTAAAGATGGGACAGTCCACCACAGGAGACCAAACAATCATAGCAAAACTGAAATGAAATCACAGTTTCCTAACACCATCACCGCATGCAACCTCATATGCGGATGCATCGCGGTAGTATTTGCACTAAAGTCAGATGCCTCAATGGCATTGCTATTTATCATCTTAGGTGCAATATTCGACTTTGGTGACGGACTGTCTGCCCGCGCCCTCAAGGTGTCATCACCGATAGGCAAGGAGCTTGACTCACTTGCCGATGACATCACCTTCGGATTTGCTCCTTCGGCAATAGTATTCAATGAACTGTCCGTCTTGGACTACCCATCATTTATGGGCTCCATAGCACAGTATATCCCCTACTTGGCATTCATCATGGCAGCATTTTCTGCCGCACGCTTGGCAAAGTTTAATCTCGATGAGCGCCAGACCACATCATTCATCGGAATGCCTACGCCTGCCAATGCCCTCTTTTGGGGATCACTTGTGGTGGGATATCACTCATATTTCGAGAATATAGAGTATGCTCCGCTGATACTACTGCTGATGACATTTGTCAGCAGTTACCTACTGATATGCGAGATGCCGATGTTTGCATTAAAGTTTAAGCATTGGGGATGGAATGACGGTGGCAACAAGGTGAAATACGGATTTATAGCCTTCAGCCTTGTAGTCTTTATCGCCTTTTTAGTGAGTGGCATGGCAGTAATGAGCATTGCCATCATCATCTTGGCATACCTTTTGATATCATTCATAATGTGGCGTAAGAAGTAACCGCCAGCAACGATTATGATAATATTAAAAGCACTCTCGCTCATCTTTATCTTCGCCATATTCGTGGCGGTATTCTTCGTATTTACTGTCATCAGTAACATACGCACGTTATTCAACCTGCGCAGGAAGACCTCGCAAGGCACAGGTAGCGGTAGCACTACGCACCAGTCATCGTCTTATGACAGGAGCAATAGCGCTGACACGCACGTCTACAACACATCAGCAAGGCGCAAGGGGAAGATTATTCCCGATGACGAAGGCGAATATGTAGACTTCGAAGAAATAAAGTAGTAGCTTTACTATATCATTTGGCGGAATTAAGTGCATACTTAGTTCCGCCAAATCATATAGTAGAAAAAGGAGTAAGAAACGAGTTAAGTCTTCAAGTAAGGTGGCTCCTACGACCGCACACCAGCTGGTGTGCGCTTGCACAGCAGCTGATGTGCGACTGCATAGCAAGTGCTGTGCGCTCGTCTCCCAGCTGTTGTGCAGTCAAATATTATAGGGATGCTACGACTACTAATCATAGTAGGCGAAGCGTCCACGCTTTGCCCCTCAAGAAAGATAGATTATCAGAGCTTACAACATATTACTGCCGTACCGATGATTTACGTGAGTACTCGGCAGGTGATATGCCGTAGGCTTTCTGGAAGCACTTAGAGAAGTAGCTGGAATTAGAATATCCCACCATATACATCACCTCACTCACGGAGAACTTGCCCTCACGCAGTAGCACGGCAGCATGCTGCATACGTATATGGCGTATGAACTCCACAGGTGTCTTGCCCGTCATCTGCTTCACCTTGCGATAGAGGAGTTTCGAACCCAACCCAAGCGTCTCCTGCAGACTAGTCACATTGAAGTCGGAGTCTGCGATATGCTCCTCCACTGCAGCAATAATCTTGGCAAAGAGACGCGCATCCTGACTATCTGGTTCGGGTTGCATGGATTGCTCATCCGACTCTTGCTTCACTTTCACCGTAGGAGTATGAAATGTCAGTTTCACTGTCAGTGACTTTCTGTCAGTAGTGGCCGTCACACCTATGCCGTCAGCATCGGCAAACTCCTTGGCATAGGCAAGAGAGCCAAACTGCACCACGCTATTGTCAATATGCGAAATCGTAGTGAAATAGCGATTGAATATCAACGGCAACTCTGTCTCTCCCACGCTCACCCCAGGCACTGTCACACTCACTATGGTGTGGTCCTTCTCTACAGTCACATTTACCGAAGCCTGGATATTGCCAGTATGCTCCACGGCAAAATCAAGCAGTCTCTCTGCCATTGCCTGCATGCGAGCCACATCGGTATCGACATATACCGACGGTACATCGGTATGAAATCCGACCATCGCGCCCTTGCCATGACCATAGTGACCGTCAGCCACCACACGTCGCCAGAAGTCCACGAGGTCTACACGCACCTTCTCCGCTGCACGCTTTTCCACCTGACTGCCAGTCTGCACATCCAGGCATTCACTGACAAGACGATTGATATCCACCACATCATGACGCATCTGCTCCAGGCTACTATTGCGAGCCGCATCCGTCTCTCCGTGAAGCATCGCCAGCACGGAGGCAAAGATACGACTGAGTGGCGTTTTAATATCGTATGAAAGGTTTTCGAAGAATGTTTGACGCGACAGCGAGTCATTAAGTACACGTTCCTTAGCCGCACGCTCTTCCCTTAGACGACTCTGCATGATATAGAATTTCACTACCCACCATACCAAAGCCAACACGATGAGTAGGTAAACGAGTTTCATCCACACTGAAAGATACCACGGTGGAAGTATCCTGACATCAAGTGTATACACATCCTTAGCCTTTGTCACATCACCACCAGCATTGCGCAGATGGAGAGTGTAATGTCCTGGCGGTAGCGAGTTGTAGTTGATCTTCATCTCGCTGGCATCCATATACTGCCATGTGCGGTCTGCCCCGTCCAGCATATAAGCATAGAGGCGAGGAGGCACTCCCTGGGTAGGCATGTCGGTAAAGAGGAAGTCGAGATTATTCTGATGATGACCGAGAGTGATGCCTTTTACAAACGAGGCACTGCCGTCTTCAGGTACAAAGTCCTTGCCGTCTACCTCTATGGAGGAGAGCATCAACTGACGACCAGACTTAGACTCACGTGCAGAGGATGCTGGCAGACATAGCACACAGTCATTACCGCCGAGTATCACGCTCCTTGTCTGCTTGTCATAATACATGGCAAGTGGTGTGAATGTCTTCACAGCAAAGCATTCGGTAGCACCATCTCGACCTATCATGGTGCATTGCCTTCCCTGAAATGCCCATATATAGCCCTCTACATCAGCGAGCATCGACACTCCTCCACTTGCCGTGCCAGCCACGCTGACAGTCATATCAGACTTTCCGTCCATGCTGAAGCGACGCACCTTATTGTCCATCGCCACCCATATGTCGCCCTTGCTATCGGACACTATGCAGTTTACTCGTGTATCGGCTGACACCATGTGAGTCACCTTCATAGTGCGAGCATCTATGCAGTCGAGACCATGGTCATAGAGGCTTGCCCATATACGTCCCTTAGCATCGCGAGCCAACTGCCACACGTGTAGTCCTTGCAGAGATTTTAATATATGGTGGTCTGCCACTACCGTGCCGTTTGCGCCAAGCAACTTTGTCTTACTTATCACAAACACGCCACCCATATACGAGGCTATCCAGTAACGCCCCTGTCCATCGTCCACGATGTCATATGCCCATGATGTGGTGTAGTGTCCCGTGGCATCCGTCACTATGACATTACGAAACTGTCGCGTTAGCGGATCAAAGATATTAATGCCATGGTCAGTGCATACGAGCAGGCGACCATCGCTGTCATTGACAATGCGTCGCACGCGATTATGTGAGAGGGGAAATTGCGGAGAGTTAAATCTATACCATGCCGAAGCCGTCATGATGCCATCATCACGACGCGGTCCACTACATGCTATGAGTCCATTACTACCACCCATCCACACCGTGCCATCCTTGTGTCGGAAGATAGCATACAGGGTGTTGCCATCACCATTGTCCGTGATATCGGCAAGAGGCACTTTCCTATTGAGACGATTGTTGAGTAGTAGCGACATTCCTTGGTCAGTACCTGCCCATAGGTTGCCCCATCGATCAGAGAATAAGGACCACACGATGTTGTTGGCTATTGACCTACTCTCACGTGAGTCATGTGTGGCATGGCTAATGTCGTGTGTCTTTGGGGAGTATATGTAGAGTCCGTTGTCAGTACCGACATACACGGCTTTGCCATCCACAGCAAAAGACTTCACTGAGTTGCCTTGCAGCATAGGCACTGCCATCATGCTCTTACCATCGTAAGCATACATCGCACCTTCTGTACCTATCCACACGCTATGGTGTGATGAATCTTCACAAAGTGCATTGACAAGCGTCTTCCTATTGTCGGGCATGCTCACAGTACGCATCTTGCCGTCACTGGCAATGACATTGAGTCCACCTATTGTGCCGACAAGCAGTTCACGTTTGTGTGCAAGCAGTGAATACACATTGTGTAGGTTCTTGCCCACTGATTGCATAGCGAGTGTCTGCGTCTTCATGCGGAACAATCCTTCCGCCGAACCGACCCACACGTCGCCTTGCCACATCGTCAAGGCTCTGACCTCAGAGAGATTTTTCTTAGGAGGATTGGTATAGCGTCCAT
>CAVABU010000071.1:0-13621 GCA_963586965.1 Gemmiger formicilis | reverse complement strand
CCTTTTCCTACAGCAGAAAGGTATCGACTACGGCATTCGCACCTCGTTGGAAAACTTCTCTTCCTATGATGACATTCGGGTTTATCCTCTGTATGCCATCAAGAATATTTTCACTTGCAAGTAGAATAATCACATGAAGCCCATTGCATTTTAGAAACCGAAAATTTATGCGACGTTATCCATATTTTCCAATAAGAACTTGTGGAAAATCTCAAAAAGGTGCAAGGGCAATAACTATGAAGCGAAAAATATATCAACAACTTCTTGATTGAAAGGAGACAAGGCATGGCGAAGTGGCACTACTCGTAGAGGGGGCACGACGCATAGGCAAGAGTTATATCGTAGAGGAATTCGGCAAGAAAGCGAATCATATATTCTCAGAGACTTCAATAAAGCGTCCCAAAGGGTAAGAGAATGGTTCGACTTGTATCTGGACGACCTCGACATGCTGTTTCTCTATCTGAGCCAGCACTACAAGGTAAGACTCTATGAGCGTAAGTCGCTTATCATTCATGCAATAATTGGGGCTGATGTTTTGCTATGCCGAATAAAAGAGGTAATTTTGCAACCTATATGGTACTGAATTACATTTGGATAGCATTCTTTCTTGTTGCATTCGTCATAGCAACAGTGAAACTTATATTCATGGGGGACGTATCGGTGTTCCCTGCCATGATGGACTCCACCTTTTCCTCTTCCAAGACCGCTTTTGAGATTTCGTTGGGACTAACCGGTGTTCTCTCACTCTGGCTCGGCATCATGAAGATTGGTGAAAAGGGTGGGGTGGTCAATGTGTTGGCGCGATTCTTGTCGCCCGTCTTTGCCAAACTGTTTCCCGACATACCCAAGGGGCATCCTGTGACAGGTTCTATCTTCATGAATATTGCTGCCAACATGCTTGGTCTTGATAATGCTGCCACACCGCTCGGTCTCAAGGCGATGGAACAGTTGCAGGAACTGAACACCAAGAAAGACACCGCCTCCAATCCGATGATTATGTTCTTGGTGCTCAACACGAGCGGTCTGACGCTCATACCAGTGTCTATTATGGTCTACAGGGCGCAGATGGGAGCGGCACAACCCACCGACATTTTCATCCCAATACTGCTTGCCACTTTCTTTTCTACGTTGGCAGGTATCGTGGTCACTTGTCTTTTCCAGAAAATAAACCTATTCAACCGCACACTCTTGCTCACGCTTGGAGGCATGTGCGTAGCTGTGGCAGCCATCATTTGGGGCTTCGGTCAACTGGACAAGGACCAGATGAACACGGTCAGCACATCGGTTGCCAATATCCTGCTGATGCTCATCATCGTGGGATTCATCTTGGCAGGAATGCGCAAGAAGGTGAACGTCTACGACGCATTTATCGAAGGAGCTAAGGACGGCTTTACGACGGCAGTGCGCATCATTCCCTATTTGGTTGCCATACTGGTGGGCATCGGCGTGTTCAGAGCATCGGGAGCCATGGATATGTTGGTCGACGGTGTGAAATGGCTCGTCGGAGTATGCGGCGGAAATACAGACTTTGTGGGAGCGTTGCCCACAGCACTGATGAAACCGCTCTCGGGCAGTGGTGCACGTGGCATGATGGTCGACGCAATGACCACCTATGGGGCAGACTCGTTTGTGGGTCGACTGAGCTGCATCTTCCAAGGTTCGACCGACACCACCTTCTATATCTTGGCTGTCTATTTCGGCAGTGTGGGTGTGCGCTACACCCGTCATGCTGTGGCGTGCGGACTGCTTGCCGATCTGGCAGGTGTGATTGCTGCCATTGCCATCAGCTACATGTTCTTCGCATAATCTAAAGAAAAAGATATTCCTTTTATGGCCAACTTAAAGTCACTTGCCAAGGATACGGCCATCTACGGCATGAGCAGTATCATCGGGCGCTTTCTCAACTATCTGCTCGTACCACTCTACACGGCGAAGCTCTCCGCTGCCAGCGGTGGCTATGGTGTCATCACCAATATGTATGCCTATACGGCATTGTTGCTAGTCATTCTAACCTATGGCATGGAGACCACCTTCTTCCGCTTTTCTAACAAAGAGGGAGAAGACCCGCAGCGCGTATATTCTACGATATTGATGTCTGTGGGTTTCACTTCTACTGTGTTCGTACTGTTGGTGTTGGGCTTCCTATCGCCCATCTCCTCGTTTATGGGATATGCCGACCATCCCTCCTATGTGTGGGTGATGGCGATGACCGTGGCGATAGACGCCTTCCAGTGCATCCCCTTCGCTTATCTGCGCTACAAGAAGCGCCCTATTAAGTTTGCTGCACTGAAACTGCTCTTCATCGTGCTCAACATTGCGCTCAACATCCTCTTCTTCTTGATACTACCAGCACTCTATCAGTCACATCCCGAGTGGGTGAGTGGCATCTATGACCCGACGATTGGCGCAGGCTATGCCTTCTATATCAACTTGGCTTGCACGGGTTGCATCACATTCTGTTTCTGGAAAGAACTGACCGGCTTCAAGTATGTTTTTGATAGCGCTTTGATGAAGCGCATGTTCTCCTACAGTTGGCCTATCCTTGTACTGGGCATTGCAGGCATCTTGAACCAGACCGCCGACAAGATACTCTTCCCCTATATATATAAAGGTGGTGACGCCCATGCCCAACTCGGCATCTATGGCGCAGCATCCAAGATAGCCATGATTATGGCGATGATTACCCAAGCGTTCCGCTATGCCTATGAACCATTCGTGTTTGGCAAGTCGAAAGACAAAGACAACAAGGACACCTATGCCAAGGCAATGAAGTATTTTGTCATCTTCACGCTGCTCGCCTTCTTGGTAGTCATTGGCTATATGGATATTCTGAAGCACATCATCGGTCGTGACTATTGGGACGGACTGCGTGTGGTGCCTATCGTGATGGCAGCAGAAATCATGATGGGCGTCTATTTCAACTTGAGTTTCTGGTATAAGCTCATCGACAAGACCATCTGGGGCGCTTACTTCTCGGGCATTGGATGCGCCGTACTCATTGCGGTCAACATAATCTTCGTGCCTCGCTATGGCTATATGGCATGTGCTTGGGCTGGCTTTGCAGGTTATGGCACAGCAATGTTGCTGAGCTATTTCGTGGGACAAAAGAAATATCCCATCAACTATCCCGTAGGCGAAATGCTTGCCTATGTGGTGCTGACCGCCATACTGTTTGCCGTCATGACGTGGCTCAACGGCAACGTGGGGCGCTGGTCTGCCTTGGCTGCCAACACGGTGCTGATACTTGCCTTTGCTGCCGTGGTGGTGAGACGCGACTTCAAGAGCTTACTTAAACGATAAAACAAAATCAAAGATACCAATATGAACAAACTGAAAATGCTGGCGGCCGCCCTAACACTTTGTGCCGCTGCCCATGCCGATGAGGGCATGTGGACGCTCTACAATCTGCCGCAAGCAGTGTATGAGCAGATGAAATCTGAAGGGTTTACCATGCCCTACGATGAACTATATAAAAGTGACATGGCACTGAAAAATGCTGTGGTCAACTTCAGTGGCTTCTGCACAGGCGTGGTGGTGTCGCCCGATGGCTTGGTCTTTACCAACCACCACTGCGGCTTTGAGTCTATTCGTAGTCATTCAACGGTAGAACACGACTATATGCTCAATGGCTTCTATGCCAAGAGCTATGCAGAAGAACTTCCCAACGAGAATATGTTTGTCAGTTTTATGGTCGACCAGAAGGATGTCACTCCCCAATTGGAGCGTATGGGATTTGCTGCTCTAAGTAACAGTCGGCGTGCTTTGGTCGTTGACTCGCTGCAGCGCGCCATGACCGACTCCGTGAAAAAGATAGACAAGACCCTGCACGTGAACATCGATGCCTTCTATGAGGGCAACAAGTACTATGCCACCACCTACCAAGACTTCACCGACCTGCGCCTTGTCTTTGCTGTGCCCAAGTCTATGGGTAAGTTTGGTGGTGAGACTGACAACTGGATGTGGCCTCGTCAGACTTGCGACTTCTCTGTATTCCGCATCTATGCTGACCCGAAGACTGGTGGACCTGCCACTTACAGCAAGGACAATGTGCCTTATCACCCTGCAAAGTGGGCGCAGGTGTCACTCCAGGGCTATAAGGAGGGCGACTTTGCCATGACCATGGGCTATCCTGGTAGCACGGAGCGCTATCTGTCAAGTTTTGGTATCAAGGAGATGCGTGACGCACAAAACCTGCCACGCTGGCAGACACGCGAGGTGAAGCAGGAGGTGATGCTCCGCCATATGCGTGCCGATGAGGGTGTGCGTATCAAGTATGACTCAAAATATGCCAACTCTGCCAACTACTGGAAGAACGCCATCGGCATGAACAAGTGTATCGATTCGCTCAATATCATCGGTCTCAAGGAAAGCCACGAGCGTGCTATCCAGTCTTACGTAGACTCCACTGGTTATCTGAAGGATAAACTCGATCTCGCTCTGCTGAAGTCTCTCTATGAGAAGCGTTTCAATGCCATGCGTGCACTGACTCTCTTCATGGAGACATATCGTGCTGACGAATTGTCGGTAAGAGCACGCAAATATACGAGCGGTGGCGTGAAACTCGAAGGTCCTAAGGGTAATCCTAAGAAGCAATATCGCATCTATGATGACAACTCCGACACTTACGATGAGGCTACTGACAAGGAGATGCAGGTGGTATTGCTGAAGAACTATGCTGCAAAGGCTGATGCAAAATATATGCCAGGCTTCTTCAACACTATCAAGACTACCTATGGTGGTGACTACGCTAAATATGTAGATGACCTTTGGAGTAAGTCCATACTCATGAAGACTGGCACAAAGATCTATGACAACAAGAAGACTAACGCTGACATGGGCGTGCTTTATGGCTTGGATCTCTTTGATGTGCAGAAGGATATCGTAAGTGACTACTATAGCGATGAGGAGGCTATCAATGAGCAGGAGCGCTATCTCTGCGCTGCCAAGATACGCATGGAGCAGGATATGCCTCACTACTCGGATGCTAACTTCACCTTGCGCCTGTCATATGGCCAGGTGGCAAGTTTCAATATGAATGGCAAGAACTCTGGCTACTACACCACTCCGCAGTCGTTGGTAGCAAAGATGAAGCAGGCTGACAACAACTTCGAATACTTCGCCGAACCAGTCATGCATGACATCTTCTCAGTGGCTGACTTCGGTAATTACACCGATAAGACTACAAATACGATGAACCTCTGCTTCCTCACTACCAATGATATCACTGGTGGCAACTCTGGTTCTCCTGTCTTTGATGGTAAAAACCAACTCATTGGTCTTGCCTTTGATGGCAACTGGGACAGCCTCTCTGCTGACATCTATTATGACAAGACGCTCGCACGCTGCATCTGCGTGGACATACGTTATGTGCTCTACATGATGGACAAGTGGGGACACGCTGATCGTCTGCTTAACGAGATCGGAGCAAAGTAATGAAGGGTATATTCAATCGCACCGAACTGCTGCTTGGCACTGAGATGATGAATGTCATCTCTGCCAAGCGCATCATCATCTTCGGCGTGGGTGGCGTAGGCTCATGGTGTGCCGAGAGTCTCGTGCGCTCTGGTGTGGAGCATCTCACGATAGTAGACTCCGACCGTGTGTGCGTGACCAATGTCAACCGTCAGTTGATGGCTACTTGTCGCACCATAGGTAAGGTGAAGGTGGATGCACTTAAGGATCGTTTGCATGAGATAAACCCTTCGGCTGACATCGAAGCCATACAGGAGATATACTCAGAAGAGACGGCGGAGTCTTTTCATCTTGAGCAATACGATTATATCATCGACTGTATAGACTCGCTCAAGGATAAGATATCGCTTCTGCTGACGGCTACGCAGTATTCTGCCACGGTGTTCTCTTCTATGGGCGCAGCACTGAAGATGGACCCCACGCAGATTAAGGTGGCTGAGTTTTGGAAGGTGAGGGGATGTCCTCTTGGCGCTACTCTGCGCAAGAAGATGAAGCGCTCTAAGCAGAAACCTGCCAAGAAGGTGATGTGCGTATATAGCGAAGAACTATTGGAAAACAAGGGCCACAACTCGTCCTGTGGCACTGAGAAGTGCATGTGCCCAAAAGCACATAATGGTCCTGGACGTGAGGATCTGCTCAATCATGAGTGGTGCACATCCAAGGCGCAGATCAATGGCACTATGGCACACATCACTGCTATCTTCGGATTTACTCTCGCTGGTCTTGTCATGCAGGACATGACTACGATGACTTCAAATGCTATTTAAACGATAATCAAACACTATATAATATGAAAATAGGTGTATTCTGCTCGGCTAATGATAATCTCGATCCTGACTACTTCACCCTCGCTGCTGAACTTGGCAAATGGATGGGTGAGAACGGCCACTCACTGGTGTATGGTGGCACAGATCTCGGTATGATGAAGACCATCGGTCATGCGGTGCATGACAATGGTGGCCAGGTGATAGGCGTGGTGCCTCGCATCATGGAGGCTGACGGCAGTTGGGCTACATGTCTTGACGTGGAGATACCCGTGGACAATCTCTCTGACCGTAAGGACATCATGACGGCACAAAGCGATGTCTTCGTGGCAATGCCTGGTGGCATCGGCACTCTCGACGAGATATTCTCTCTCGCAGCATCCAATAGTATAGGTTATCACAAAAAGAAGGTGGTGCTTTACAATATGAAGGGATTTTGGAATAAGATGATTGACATGCTCGATGACATGAAGGAGCGTGGCATGATACGTGGCGTGGTGAGTGACATGATAGAAAAGGCTGACTCCCTGGACGAACTCAAGGCAGTCATCTTAAAATAAAAATGAAGTTATCTTCGTTGGCCAACGAAGATAGCTTCATCGGTAAACGCACATAGGTTCATCAAGCAACGCACCTATGTGCGTTTTTTTTATTTCTTCCCTGTAGATGGGAAAAGCGTGTACAAATAGTTGAAGAGGAAATAGAATGCTACACCGCTGATGAGTCCCACGATGGCATCTATGGCGTAGTGCGCCTGGATATATACTGTGGCAAAGAACATCAGTATGGCAAACGGCAATGTCGTGAAGAACACCTTGCGGTTGCCACTCTGAAATAGCAGTAGCATACACACTGTGGTGATGCCTACATGACTGGACGGGAAGGCTGCCGTAGGACGCTCACCAGCCCATTTTGCCAACTCGACTGCTTTCCACATCAGACCGTCGCGCCATCCTGGTGACGGCAGACAGTCTATGGAGAGATCACTGTGTGTCTCAAAATAATTGCCGAGTGATGGGAATATGCCCTGATGTATAAGGTCAAGTCCTACAGCACGGAAATAGAAGGTAGGGCCTGCCACAGGGATAAAGATAAACAGTACATAGAAGGCAAAGAATGCTCCCAAAATGACAAACACCGTGCGGTCAAAATGCACCTGTCGATATAGGAAATAGAATATGGCGGTAAACACTATGATGGGATAATATGACACATATCCTAAGTCAAGGAGTTCGGACACTATGCCCCAGGGCAGAAGTCTCGAAAACTCTATAGAGGGTTGACAACCGAAGAGACTCTGTTCCCATCCGCAGAAGACGTGGTCGAGATTGGAGAAACATCGATTGAATTCATATGTGTCGGGATACCAGTCCGCCAGCAGATACAGTTGCACTGCCACTCTGACAAACATCGTCATGCGGCATGGCACTATCCTATATATACCCCACATGGCTGCTATCAGTACCACGGCACGCACACGGAGAGATATCATCTCACCAGGAGCATGCAGACGTGTATACATCACCATCATGAGGATGGAGGTCAGTATGGTGTAGATGAGTACAGCCCATTCCACTGGAAGGAGTCCCTTTACTGATTTCTTGTCAATGGAAAAGAAGTCTTTCGCTTTCATAATTTATCATTGTGCGATGGATGTTGTCATATCCATCCCTCTTGTTTATACCATGCTACGGTGCGCCTCACGCCTTCCTCCAATTGCACCTTTGGGCAATATCCTAAATTCTTGCGGGCGGGCGATATGTCGCATCGCCAGTTGCGCTGGGCAAGGATATGAAATTTGTCCTTGTTGAGTGCCGTTATCTTTCCGCTTACGCTTGCCCACCAACTGCCCACAGTGCACACTATCTTCATCAGCCATATCGGCATCACGATGCGTAGGCACCAGGGGTTGCCGAGTTCTTTTCTTACAAGGCGCGAGAAGGTGGCGCTTTCATACACATTGCCATCGGAAAGGAAATATCCCCTACCACTCTCACTCTCGTCGAATGCGAGGAATACGGCTGCCACCACATCGGTGACATACACGAAGGTGATGTCTTGACGGCTATATCCCACGGCAGCATCCATATGCTGACTGATGCTCTTCACCATGAGGAAATAGTCCTTTTCACGCGGACCATAGACACCTGTAGGGCGCAGTATGGTGTAGTTGAGGCGGTCTTTCACGGTAGCGAGAAACTGCTCTGCTGCGAGTTTTGACTTGCCATAGGCAGTGTTTGGCTTCATGGCATCGGTGTCGAGGATGTCCTCATGTGGAAGTTTCTCCTTAGGAGCACCAAAAGCAGAAAGGGACGAGAAGAATACAAATTTCTTCACGTCCATTCCACTGCGTAGCAATGCATTGACCAAGGCTTTCGTACCGTCGGTGTTTACACGAAAGTAGTCAGCCGTGTCCTTGCATTTTGTGGCGCCTGCAGCATCGACGATATAGTCAAACTGCAGTTTGCTGAATTGCGCCGTCATCTTGTCTTCGTCGCCGAAGGCAAGTTCGATGAAGTGTATCCTCCCGTCTTTTAGATAGCGGCGAGAACTGGTCTTGCGCACGGCAGCCCACGTCTCAAAGCCTCTTCGTAGAGACTCCTCCACAATGAAACTGCCGATAAAGCCTGATGCTCCTGTGACAAGAACCCTCATGATCGTTATCCTACGCTGCAACCAGGTTTGATATCCTTGGATGTGGTTACCACAGAGAGGCTACCATCGAAGTCGACAGCCGAGAGTATCATGCCCTGGCTCTCCTCGCCCATCATCTTGCGTGCGGCGAAGTTTGCCACGAAGAGCACCTGCTTGCCCACGAGCGCTGCTGGGTCTTCATAGTAGGCAGCGATGCCGGAAAGGATGGTGCGTCCTTCAGCTGTGCCGTCATCAATATGGAATTTGAGGAGCTTCTTGCTCTTCTTCACCTTCTCACATGAGATCACTGTGCCGACGCGGATATCGAGTTTCTCAAAATCATCAAAACTCACATTGTCCTTTATAGGCTCTGGCTTGAATGATGAAGCCTCATTGGCAACCTTGGTGTCAGCGAGTTTCTTGAGTTGGAGTTCGATAGTCTCATCATCAATCTTCTCGAAGAGGAGTTCTGGCTCATTGAGTTGCTGTCCAGCCTTCAGGAGATCTGTCGAACCGAGGCTCTCCCAGTCGAAGCTATCGAGATTGAGCATCTGACGCAGTTTGCTACTGCTGAATGGCAAGAATGGTTCGAATGCTATGGCAAGGTTTGCCACCAATTGGAGTGACACATAGAGGATGGTCTCCACACGCTTTGGATCTTCCTTCCATACCTTCCATGGTTCGCACTCAGTGATATAGCGGTTGCCGATGCGGGCGAGGTTCATTGCTTCCTTCTGAGCGTCACGGAACTTGAATGTCTCGAGCAGAGACTCCACGTTTGCCTTCACGCCCTTGAATTCATCCATTGCAGCCTTGTCTACGTCAAGGAGTTCGCCACACGCTGGCACTACACCATTAAAGTATTTCTTGGTGAGCTGGAGTGCGCGATTGACAAAGTTGCCATAGATAGCCACCAGTTCGGAGTTGTTGCGCTCCTGGAAATCCTTCCATGTGAAGTTGTTGTCCTTGGTCTCGGGAGCATTGGCTGTCAACACGTAGCGCAGCACATCCTGCTTGCCGGGGAGGTCTACGAGATACTCGTGCAACCATACTGCCCAGTTGCGTGAGGTGGAAATCTTGTCATCCTCCAGGTTCAGGAACTCATTGGCTGGTACGTTGTCGGGCAAGATATAGTCGCCGTGAGCCTTGAGCATGGTAGGGAAGATGATGCAGTGGAACACGATGTTGTCCTTGCCGATGAAGTGAACGAGGCGTGTCTCTGGGTCTTGCCACCACTTCTGCCATGTGCCCCACTTCTCGGGCTGAGCGTCGCAAAGTTCCTTAGTGTTGGAAATGTAACCGATAGGCGCATCAAACCACACATAGAGCACTTTGCCATCTGCTCCCTCCACAGGCACTGGGATACCCCAATCCAAGTCGCGGGTCATGGCGCGTGGCTGCAAGTCCATGTCAAGCCAAGACTTGCACTGGCCATACACATTGGTGCGCCACTCCTTGTGACCTTCGAGTATCCACTGCTTCAACCAGTCCTGATATTTGCCCAATGGGAGATACCAGTTCTTGGTAGGCTTCTTCACCAGTCCGTGGCCAGGATTATTCTTGTTGGTAGGATTGATAAGTTCCTCAGGAGAGAGGGTAGCACCACACTTCTCGCATTGGTCGCCATAGGCACCCTCTGCACCACAACGTGGACAGGTGCCTACGATATTGCGGTCGGTGAGGAATTCACCCGTCACCTCGTCACAGAACTGCTCCTCCACTTTTTCCTCCAATTCGCCCTTATCGTAGAGTGTGCGGAAGAAGTCTGAAGCAAACTTATGGTGAATGTCTGAAGTGGTACGGCTATAGATATCAAAAGAGATACCGAAGTCTTCGAAACTCTTCTTGATAAGGTTGTGGTAGCGATCCACCACTTCCTGCACTGTGATGCCTTCCTTTCTTGCGCGTATGGTCACTGGCACTCCGTGCTCATCAGAACCGCCGATGAATACCACCTCGCGCTTCTTCAGACGCAGGTATCTCACATAGATATCAGCTGGCACATAGACACCTGCCAAATGGCCGATATGTACTCCACCGTTGGCATAAGGCAGCGCAGCGGTGACTGTTGTTCTCTTAAAATCCATGTATTTATATATTATTCTAATATGCAAAGTTACTGCAAATTAGAGATAGTACAAAGTAAATAGCGTATTTTTATCATTATAGCATCACTGATACGAAAAAACCGGAATACCGCCATGTGTAGCGATATTCCGGTCGTTTGTGTCTTGCAAACAATTGTTTGCCGTGTATTTTATTTCACTGTAGCCTTTATAATCTTGTTTCCTGCTGGACTGTTTATATCCTTCTCGAAGAGTGGGGAATACTTGCCTGCAGGGAGGTCAGAGAGTACGTAGGCATTACATCTTCTGCCAGCAAACACCTTGTCGGTAGTGGCAGTGTTGATGGCAGTAGCCAGGATGCCAAGGAGTCCGTTGCTACTGTTAACGCTTGTATCCAACTTGATGTCGCCTTCATGTGAATAGAGGGTCTGACCTGTCTTTGTAGAGCGGAGAATATACTCTATGTTTACCGAGATGGTGCCACCGATATTGTTGCGCTTCCATTTCTTGATGATGGTAAACATGGCTGCGTCTGCGCCAAGGACATTGCGGAACTGGCTCAAGTCGCCATCAAGAAACATCTCTGCATCATAGGCGCTCTCCTGCTGAAACATCTCCATGGTCAAGTATGGAGAATACACATAGTAGCCCTTTTCGCAGAGTGGCATATACATCGTCGTGTAGAAATAGTCCTTTGCCTCTGCATGAGTGGTCTGGTTGATAGGAGGCATGATGGCTATGGATAGAGGTTTCTCCTCATACATGGCAGGATACTGCTCGCCAAGGGTCTTTGTAGCCGTACCACATGACACGAGGGTAATCACTGCAAGTGCTAACGCTATTATCTTTTTCATTTTTCCAGCTGTTTGATGATTCGTGATATGTACTTTTCAGACTCAGGATATGTCTTTATCTCCTGCTTCATGAAGTCAAGTCCCTCTTCTTTCTTTCCACTTTTATAGAGCATGTATCCATATTCGGCATATGTGCCTGGAGGTACTACTCCGCGGAGACCCTTCTGTGTGGTGGTGAGTTTCTTGTACTGTTCAAGAAGTTTCACCTGCATCTCGTCTGTATTTTTCTTGCCGTACTCGTATGCTGCGTCCTCATAGTCATACCATGAGTAGAGTGACTGCACGCCACCACTGGAGCATGATCCTAATGCCAAGACTGTGGCAATGGCCAAAAATAGTTTTTTCATTTATGGTAGGATTATTTGTTTAACTTCTTGTGTAGAGAGGAATAGTTTCTTCTGGTAAATGACGTTGCCGTCGCAGGTGACTTTCAGGTTGCGTGTGCCTGTTGCTACGCCATATTGTGTGCCCTTTCGGCTTGACTTCTTCTGCTTTACGACACGCGCTGTAAACGGATTGCCATTGTCGACGGTCACCTGCACGTCCTTGTTAGCATACTCGCTACCGCTGACAAACAGCAGATAAGCCATATCCTCCTTGCCTGTCTCCTGGGCTACAGGGAGATTAGACCTACAACCCATCAATATCAGAGGCAATGCAAATAATAAGATTAATAACTTTTTCATTTTGCTTCGATTATATAGTTAGCCATATTGGATGCGTTAATGGTCTCAGTGGTATTGAGCTCCACAAACGAATATTCTGTCTCAGGAGTGTCACCACCTGTCATGAGCACCTTGGCAGTGCCTACTTCCTTGCCCGGAAGTGTGATCATGATGCCAGTCTGAGGATTCTTGACCTTCTTGCCAGTGGTCTTTATGGCGAACTCCATGCCTTCCTTGATGCCCTGGCTGCTACCACCTGCTATGAGTACACCGTCATTGTCGCAAGACAGGAAATAGGTCTTCCATGGGCTGTCGGTACACTTATTGATGATATTCTCCACCAATTGGCCGATAGCCTCTGATATGGCTTTGTCGCTCAGTGTAGCGTCATAACTTGCCTGACCTCCCACACCGATGGTGGTCTTTGTGGTGAGTTCGGCAGATCCCTTACCCTCGTCAGAGTATACGATAAGTCCTGTAGATACATCCACAAGTCGGATAGCAACTGCAGCCTCCACGGTCTGTGTCTTTTGTGAGGTAAACACACCGTTCTTGCCAGTGTTCTTGCGACCAAACTCAGTAATAGAACCGACAATCATATAGTCGGCACCGATAGTAGCAGCAGCGTTGCCACTTTTCTGACACTCTTCCAACAGTGTGCTGAGATCGTTTCTCTCAAGAAGGAGGAATTTGCCTGATGCAGCCAACTTTGCCGAGAGGATGTCGAGAGCTTGCTTTCCCATTGGATCATTCTCCTTGTCATAGAAGATGCCCTTGGCATACTGTGTCTCATTGGAGAATCTGCCTATGGCAACCTTGCGCTTGAGCACCATTCCGTCGGATGCTTGTTCCTGTGTGACGGGTGTTTCTACAATCTTGGTCTTTCTCTGAGCATTAATCTGCACTGTCAATGCTGTCAGCAGAAATAAAAGTAATGTTAGTCTTTTCATCTTCATGATTGTCATATGTAAAAATGTAATTAATCTAAGATATTCTGCGTAATGTCATATTGGACACATTTGCAGAAATATATCACTCAACCATATTATTGGGCAAATGTAAATAAAAGTTTCTTTACATGTACAATATTAACTGATTTTAACTAAAGAAATCAGTAGGAGGTACGGCGACCTCGCCGTACCACTCAAGATAAAATATCTCAAATC
>CAVABU010000070.1:0-13728 GCA_963586965.1 Gemmiger formicilis | reverse complement strand
GCGAGGTGCAGCCGGAGAACATACCATTATATATGGTGCGCAGTCCGCAAGAGCCAAAGGCGCGGAACTCGTCGAACGTAGATATTCCCTTGCCCTTGAAGAGCGTCTTCAGAGCTTCCGGCTCGGGACGTGTGGCGTCAACGTAGCTGAAGTTGGTGCCGTCGTTGAGCTTCGTCAAGAAGCGGTACGGTTTGAGCAGAATGTCGCCCACCTTCTCGTCCACAGGTTCGAAGAAGCAGGGTGCGAACTTGCTCTTGTACTTCACCCACGCCGTGTCGGCGAGGAAAGCGTCCAGCTGGTCGAGGCAGAACTTGATTTTCAGTTTCGGGGTGTCGTCAAACACGCCATTGCCGAGAGTGAACTGCTCAGGTTTCATCTGCTCGCAGTGGTTGTCACCATCGGTCACCTGATAGATGAGGTTGAGGTTCTCAAAGTTGGGGCAGTGAGCAAAGGCAGAGTCTTGTATGGCGATGTAGAAACTATTGTCGTAGACATCAGCCACATTGGTGTGCGAGTCAGTCATGTCGAGGGTCGTCAAGAGACTGTTGCCCTTGAATGCGTCATTCTTCACATAGTCGAGCTTGTAGTTATTCCAGTTGCCGAAGTCATTGATGAGAGCGGCGAGACCGTCGTTGCTCTTGAGTTCATCGTCATCAGGGGCATACACATACACATGGTCTATGTTGTGCTTGCCTGTTCTAGTGCGCAGTGGCAGGGTATTCTTGTCGTATGCCAAGGCATAGTTGCAGCTCCACTCCAACTGCTTGCGCACGATGGGTACATCCACGCCTACAAACTTGTCTTTGTATCTTGACCAGTACTCGTCTTCGATGAAGTCCTGCATCACTTCCTTCCCCACCTTAATCTTCAGGTTGGCGAACGCCGTGCTGTCCATACCAGCGAAGATGTCGCCCATAGGGATGAAGTTGTCAGGAGTGAGAGCCTTGTAGCAGTGGTTGGCTTTCTCGGCTCCAGAACTCCAGTTCACGAGGTTCAAGGTCTTGAGCTTGGTGCAGCCGCTGAACATGGAGTCGGGCAGGGCTATGGTGAGACCGCTGGCAATAGAGCGTGAGCCGTCGCCAAAGCGCTCTTGGAACTTCACTTCCTCAAGCAGATTCTTATTATGGAAGGCATCGTAGGCCACGGCCACTGTCTGGTAGTCGTCGCTACCGTCGCCACAGTCGTTGTAGATAATGGCCACGTCGCGGTCTTCCACCTTCTTGATGTACATGTGTGGCACATTGTCTATCTGCTCCGTGTTGACCACAAATCCACCACCTGTCATAGACCATGTGGAAGGACGGTTGTAGTTTTTCCTTATACGGTTGGAGATGTAGTTGAAGGCGGTGTTTTTGTTGTGGATAGTACTACCAGGCCATGGACAAACTATTGCTGCAACGTCTAATGGGGCAAGTACACTTGTCACAATACCGCTAATCCAAGCTTCGCGTAGAAGAAATGCATCCCCGACTTTCACAAGTCCATTCATCGATAAAAAATTCAACGCTCTTTCTTCCGAAAGCCACGTCAACAATTCGGAAAATTTTGACACACCTTTTTGCGCAATAGCATATAGACTACTAAAACTTTTATGGAAAACCGTTGGATTCATATAAAGGCCAAATTCTGTCAACAAAGCATCACCACCTTTAAAGAATGTATTTCCTGCGCTAACACCAATACCAGGAGTGGCACTGCCTGCTGTTGCTGCGGTAATAGCCACTTCCACACCAATAACCAGAGCCGTCCACCATGAAGTCTTCAGGGTGGTAACCTGCTTGGCAGTCATACCATTCATCACCTTAGTAGCATAGTCATAGGTCACGCCATTGCAGGTGACTTCAGTAGCATCGGTCGGCAAGTAGTCGGAAGCCACGATGAGGTCTTTATACTGACTCCAGTTGGCGTCATTGATAAAGTCGCTATAGAGGGAAGGATGCACGAGGATGCGGAAGTCTGCATCTACACCATCAAATACATTCTCACCGATAAATACTTGTGAAGGTTTGATAGCCACATAGTGGTTGGTGCCCTTGGTGTTGAGCATAAACATGTTGAGCGTCTTCAGATTGGAGCATCCCTTGAATGTGCCATCAGGGATAATCAGCGAGAAGTCGGTGATGGTGTTGTAGTTGTTGGCTACGATGTCCTCAAACTTGATCTCCTTGATACACGTCTGATACTGGAAGCCACTTGCCGATAGTGCCAATGTCTTGTAGTGGTTAGGATAAGTCTCGCCGATGTCGCTATAAAGCTTCAGTACGCCGTCTTTGATCTTGTCGGCATTGACACCACTGGCGAACATGTACTTCACCTTGTCGCTTTGGTCGTAAACCAACACTTTGGATGGAGAGAAGTTGCGCAGACTTAACTTAAATGGAGAGAGCTTTGCCTCCATCTCAGTGTTGTTATTGCTTCGATATCTCGTCTGACCATCATCAGAAGTGTAATAAGAATAGATGACACCATCCTCAGTATAGTCAGTAGCACCGAAGTCGCCCTCTTGTATCAGCGACTTATATTGCGACCAGCCGTACTCTGTGTCGTTTTGGAATGCCTTCACAAGGTCTTTTGGTACATAGATCTTCACGTTCTTACATCCTGCAAACACATTCTTGCCGATTGGCAAATTCTCAGGATGCAGGTATTCCACGTGGTCATTACCTTGGTCGGAATAGAGGGCAATATTGAATGCCGAGAGATTCTTACAGTTAGCAAAAGCAGAGTCGCCTATTTCTATCTGGAAATCTTGGCTTGCACGTTTGCCCGACTTGGTTATCTCCTGGAACTTTACGGTCTTGATATTGTCCTTGCCCTTGAATGAGCTGGTCCATATCTTGGTGGTGTTGAAGTCGTAGGTCTGACCTATATCCTGATAGATCCATAGGGTATTGTTGTTGGATGAGTTATTGAGATAACTGTCATCCGCACCTATCACGTGTACTTGGTGTGAGCCATATACAGTGCCGTTGGACACCTTGACGATAGATCCTGTCTTGTCTCTGTTGCGGTCATAAGCATAGCGTGCGCCATACTCTGCATTGACATCCTCCTTACGCATGGAGGTAACAGGCACAAGATATTTCTTGTACTTGCTCCAAATGGAGTCGTTGCAGAATTCGTTGTAGTATTCAGCGTCCACATACACCTTGGCATTAGGACAGTTGGCAAACATCTTATCGCCAGCAGGGCGCACATCACTTGGACGGAGCATCACGTCGTGGTCATCGCCGGCAAACATGCGGTAGTACATCTTCAATGCCTTGAAGTTGCTGTCAAAGGCGTAGTCGTTGATGGTCATATTGATCCATCCGCAAGCCTTGGTTCCTGCCAGATTGCTCACGTTGTCCCAGAAATACAGTTCCTCTGCGCCATTGACGCTTTCTATCACGGTGTTGAAATAGTCACTACCTGAGCTACCTATATCCACACAAGCGTAATATGTGCCTTGACCCGAGGTAGACACTCCAGTGATGTGAGTCTCGGTAACGGACTTGCCATCCACGGTCACCTTTTTGCCAGTCACCTCATATTGCAAGCCGCCCTCGTTATATTTTGACTTGCTCACAGTGCCACTGTTGTCGTAGCCATATATAAGTCCGGAGTTGTTGCCTTCCTCAGCGTGTACGGTGATGGCTCCTTCACTTTGATCGGTGTAACAGTTGTCTATTAGCGTTTCAGTGTCGTCCATGTATCCGACAACGCCACCTACATAGTTGTTACCCCACACGATGGTGGAAGCACCGATGGTGGTGCATCGATACATCTTTGCACCCGAGTCCATGTATCCGGCAATACCGCCGACATACTGATTATGAGCCTTTACTTCACCTTGAAACGAACAATCGCGCACCTCGGCGCCCATGTCCACATGACCTACGATACCGCCGATATAGTCTAACACAGTACCACTGTTTGCACGCACGAGTTTACCATTCCTTACATGGCAATTCTCTATGTAGCCCTTCTTGGTTTTGTCGTTAGGGTCTTGAGTGAGATATCCAGCGATGAGTCCAATATAGTTTCCATCATCAGTTTGGAGCAAGGGATTGTCAAGGTTGATGTTCTTGATGCCACCATCCACCACATAACCAAAGAGACCAGCATACATCTTGCTTAATATGCTAAGGCTATCGATGGTATATCCTTGTCCATCGAATACAAGTGAGAAAGGAGTTGCTTTCTTTCCCATAGGATAGAGCGTTCCCGCCTTGCTCATGTTGATGTCGTTCATCAACTTGGCATTGAAAGTGGCTTTACCCTCATTGACAGTCTCTGCAAACCATTTCAGTTGGTCAGGAGTGTATATCTCATAACTACTGTTGAACACTCCAGGCTCAGTCAGCAGTGTGTCCTTAGCACAGATAGTATCGCACACTCCTGCCGTGGCACTAAAGATAACGGAGTCTGCCACGGTACAGTCCACGATGGCGTTGGTACGTGTTCGTCCTTGCAGAGAACCTGCGATACCGCCCACCTTGTCTATACCCACTACGGCTGAGTTGCCATTGTCATAGTTGCGGAACTGGCAGTTCTGCACCAGTCCGCTATTGAGGAATCCGACGATACCGCCGACAGATGTACCATCCGTACGGACGAATCCGTTGGCAGTACAATCTTTTGCCGTGGACTCACGCAGCTCACCCACGACACCGCCCACGCAGTCGATGTCCTTGCATTTGTTATACTGGTTGATGGCATAGATGATGTCCGTCATCGTGGCATGGCAATTCTCTATCACCGTGCCTGCAGTGGCAATACCACAGACTGAGCCAATGCCATACTGGACGGATGCCACCACGTCATCACGTGTAGCCTTCATCTGTGCACCCTTCACTGTCACGTTGCTGATGACGGCGCTTTCGGTTGCTCCGAAGAGACCACTAGCTAACGCCTTGCGCAAGACGATGCCAGTGATGGTGTGGTTTTGGCCATCAAACTTACCCTTGTAGAAGACGTTTGTTCCACTTTCGTCCCAAAGACCGATAGGTGTCCAGTAGGCATCGCCGAGCGTAGACACGTCGATGTCGGCCGTCAGCACACCGTTGATACTGTTGTCACCCGAGTTCACCTTGTCGGCAAACCACTTGAGTTGTGTCGCCGTGGAGATCTCGTAGTAGCTACTGTCGTTGAGTGTAGGCTCCGTGGTGTTGTCGGCATAAGCCAACCCCGGTGCCAACCACATCAACAGCAGCATCACAATCATGGGGAGCAGACGCGTTCGTCTCGCCCCATGCAATGCATAATTACGGATGTTGTTCATGTTGATTATAATGAATTGAAATTGTATCATATGAAGCTCAATTCTTAGTCAATATACTAAATTCTACAAAGTTAACGCTTTTATAATAAAAGACAAAGTCTTTTGCCGAGAAACGTAGAAAGATTTAAATATGGAAATATTGAAATATGGAATCCATAGTAGTTGCAGCGTCCTCGTTGCAACCACTCAAACAATGCATTTATAGTAGGCGAAGCGTCCTAAGAAATCAGAAACGACGAACTTATATTACGTTAGCAAATATATAAGCAACTGATAATTACGTACTTATTTCGCACTGAACAAAATTACTCAATGCACTGAGTAAAATTACTCAATAGACTGAGTAAAAATATTATCACCGATGGCAAAGGTAAGCAATCTTTTTGATATACAGTTGATTGCAAGGTAAATTTTCTTTTATAAGAATTACACGAATATTTGCAATAATAAAACTAAAAAGACTTATGTTCTTAGATTAATATTGAATAGTTACGATAATATTCTCATAGTTTTTTGTTTATTTCAGATTTTCATTACCTTTGTAAAAATGTAAGTTACACATATGCAATATGACAACAATAACTAAATTGAACTCTTTTCAGAAGCATGTGCTTGATATGATGGCGAATGTTGATGAAACACAACAAAAGGAGATATCCAATTTGTTGGCGACTTACTTTGCACAGAAGTCATTTGATTTAGCCGACGAATTGTGGGATAAGGGAATAATTGGAGAAGAAACAATTGAGCAATGGAAACAAGAACATATGAGGACTCCATATAATGAACAATAAACAACGCATAGTCCTCGACACAAATTGCTTACTGATGTCAATACCCAGGAAGAGTCCTTATCATAAGATTTTAGAGGACTTTCTCAAGGGAAAATTCTTTTTATGCATATCCAATGAGGTAATCCTTGAATATGAAGAAGTATTGACCTCTAAAATAGGTCATGTTATCACAAACAATATATTAAACGCTATCTTATCTTCACCTAACATTGTATTCGTAAATCCTCAGAATCGTTATCACCTCATAGAATCAGACCCTGATGACAATAAGTTCGTAGATTGTGCCATTATTTACTAACCCACATCAAATATAGATCCGCCTATAAACTCGCGCATTAATGACGTGCGTGGTATCTGACTGCCATAGATTGGTTTTATGCAACGGAGAAATTGCAGTAGTTTCTCTGCGATGCGATATTCCCGAGCATCAGTAGGGACCTTCTCGAGCACTTTCTCTGCCTTTGGGCGCAAGGCAGCAAGTTCATAGAGCATAGACGTGTCAAAGACGGCGTCAGCCTCTTTCATAAATGGCAGTATCCACTTCTTCTCGCCACGTCTGACAGACCCCCAACCCTCTATCGTCTGTTGTGCAGACCTGCCACGAGTCTGATAGTCACGGCTTATTCGGCGCAATAGACGATTGGCAGTGGTCGGTATCCAGTGTTGTCCATCAAGAGATATGGGACTCATCGGTGCGGCAAATATCTTATACTTTCTTTCCGCAGGTATCTGTTGCGTGAGTATAGGGTTGAGCGCATGAATACCCTCTATGACGAGTATCATGTCAGATGTGAGTTGCAGTTTGTCACCATCATATTCACGTTGGCCAGAGGCAAAATTAAATGTAGGCAACTGCACCTCTTTGCCGTCAATAAGGTTTTGTAAGTCTGCATTAAAGAGTTTCAAGTCCATGGCTTCTATGGTCTCGAAATCAAGATTGCCATTCTTGTCACGAGGCGTATTCTGTCGCTCCACAAACCAGTTGTCTGTAGAGAGTGCCACAGGATGCTTACCACACGCCATGAGTTGTATGCAGAGGCGCTTGCTAGTGGAAGTCTTTCCGCTGGAAGAAGGACCAGCTAATAGTACTATTCTCACATCACCACGCGATGCTATATCCTCGGCAATGCGCACAAGACGTTTTTCCTGTATAGCCTCGGTGACGAGTATCATGTCAGACGTGTGACCAGAGTCTATGACAGCATTTATGAATGACACCGTGTGTATTTTCTTTTCCTGTATTGTCTTGTAGTCGTGTACTGTATATTGATTATCCATAGTTATTGTCATTATAAGATTAGTACTGATTGCAAAAATACAACTATTTTCATGTCATCGACACGCTGTCAAATGTTTTTTTCTTAATTTTGCAATTGTTACGGCTATATAAGACAGCTACAGATAATGAAAAGGCAACTGACAGAAAAGATAAAGAGCAACAGTAAGATAATGCAGTTCATACGGTTTGGAGTCAATGGTGTATTCGCTACAGCCATACATTACGGCGTATATCTGCTCCTGCAACAATACATCAATGTCAACATAGCCTACACTATCGGTTATCTGGTCAGCTTCTCCGTCAACTTCATCATGACATCCTACTTCACATTCCAGTCACGTCCGACATGGAAGAAGTTTATTGGTTTTAGCGGAAGCCATGCCGTCAACTATACCATAGAGATATGCATGCTCAACCTGTGCATATACATCGGCATAGACAAGACCTTAGCACCATTCCCTGCCATGATGACAGCCGTCATAGTGCAATTCACCATACTGAGGTTTGTATACGGCAAAAGAAAATAATATACCGATTTCTTTGTCATTACTACATTAATTACTATCTTTGCGTAAATCAACTTAATCAAAATGACATTCACAACAGCATCTGCCAACGACATCTTCAACAAGGCAATCAACGACTACCACCTAATCGATAATATCGACACTCCTATCAACAATCCTTACGACACTGGCAGTATCGAGAGCCAACTCTATCAGAAATGTTGGATTGACACCGTGCAGTGGCATCTTGAGGACATCATACGCAATCCTGGCATTGACCCTACAGAGGCTCTGCTGCTGAAGCGACGTATAGACAAGAGTAATCAAGACCGCACTGACCTCGTGGAACTCATAGACTCCTATTTCCGTACCGAGTTTAGTGACGTGACGCCATTGCCTGACGCCACCATCAACACTGAGAGTCCGGCATGGGCCATAGACCGTCTGAGCATTCTTGCCCTGAAGATCTATCACATGAAGGAGCAGACTGAACGCAAGGATGCCAACGAAAGCCACATAAAGAAATGTCAGGCCAAACTCGACGTGCTCCTTGAGCAGCAGGTTGACCTCTCTACAGCCATCACCCAACTGCTCGATGACATCAGCAAAGGCAAGAAATACATGAAGGTGTATCGCCAGATGAAGATGTATAATGACCCGGAGACTAATCCTGTGCTCTATAAGAAATAATTTTAAGGTGTAGAACCACCCCTAAACCTTGGACAAACTCTTAATCATCAGATTCTCCGCTATGGGGGACGTAGCGATGATGGTGCCGGTGGTGAAATCTCTCGCCGAGCAGTATCCGCAACTGAACATTACCGTGCTCAGCAAACCCTTTGCAAGGTTTTTCTTCGAGTCTATGGCGCACAATGTGCACTTCATGCAGGCGGACCCACAGGAAGAGCTTCAGGGCATACACCAACTCAACGGACTCTATAGAAGACTCACGGCAAAGTATTTCACCGCCGTGGCGGACTTTCATGACATCCTGAGAACCAAATATCTCAGGATGAGATTTAATCTTGCATTCTACAAGACAGCACACATCAACAAGCATCACTGGCAGAGAAAACACCTCACAAGACAGTGTCACAAGACGCTGGTGCAATTGCCCACATCTTTTGACAACTATGCCGAAGTGCTCCGCAAACTCGGTTACCCCGTCGACATAACGTTTCACTCCATCTATGGCGAAGGTAAAGGTGATTTCAGTATCATCGCCGATAGGATAGAAGCAAGAAAGGATGGCGAGAAA
Organism: Gemmiger formicilis; assembly: GCA_963586965.1. Taxonomy (GTDB): domain Bacteria; phylum Bacteroidota; class Bacteroidia; order Bacteroidales; family Bacteroidaceae; genus Prevotella. The sequence continues at coordinate 4,628 of CAVABU010000070.1, read as the reverse complement.
TGGATCGGCATAGCACCCTTTGCAGCACACAAGGGCAAAATTTATCCCACTGAAAAGACCAAGCAGACAGTCAGCCTGCTCTTAGAAAAACTCCCCAACTGTCGCATATTCTTCTTTGGCAATGGCGAAAAGGAACATCAGATTATAGCAGAGATGACTGCCCTTAGCCCAAGGTGCGTCAATGCATCTGCCACACTCCATAATCTCGGTGAAGAACTCATACTGATGAGCCACATAGACACCATGCTCACCATGGACTCTGCCAATATGCACTTAGCATCGCTCACTGGCACTCGCGTGGTGTCAGTGTGGGGAGCCACCCACCGCTATGCAGGATTTCTCGGATGGCATCAAAAGGCCACTGACGTCGTAGAACTGGATTTACCATGCCGACCATGCAGTATATTCGGTAATAAAAAATGTATACATGGTGATTATCGATGCATGGATATACCAGCGGAAATTGTCGCAAATAAAATCTTAGATACGCTATAGAGAAACTCAAAAAGCATAATTTTGAGATAGAAAATTACTAATTATAGTAGTTGCAACGTCCCCGCTGCAACCCTCCTAAAGGGCAAAGCGAGGACGCTTCGCCTACTATAAGTTACCTTACGATGCTTGTAAAACAGCAAGTTCTAATTCTGATATGATTATATAAATAAGGTATAATAATGCAATATTATATCATTTTTCTATATGATATAATGCACAGTATAGGGGGTGATGTGCAAAAAAGCCGTTATTTTAGGCTAAATGTTTGTCCATATGGAATTTATTTAGTTACTTTGCAGTCGATTTTGAAACTGAAACATAGAATAATAACAAATTAAAAACTACCATTATGTCAGAAATTGAATCTAAAGTTGTAGCTATAATCGTTGACAAACTTGGAGTAGACGAGGCTGAAGTAAAGCCAGAAGCAAGTTTCACAAATGACCTCGGTGCAGACTCTCTTGACACAGTAGAGCTCATCATGGAGTTTGAGAAGGAATTCGGTATTTCTATCCCAGATGACAAGGCTGAGACTATCGGTACTGTAGGCGACGCTATTCGCTACATCGAAGAGAATGCAAAGTAATCATCTTAGCATTACATACTTCAAATAATTAATGGTTTATAGCAAACAATCATATGGCCACAAGCCATGGGTTGTTAGCTATAAGCCATATTTTCGTTTATATAAATCATTATCATTAATATGGAACTAAAAAGAGTTGTCGTAACTGGAATAGGCTGCGTCACACCTCTTGGAAACAACCCTGAAGAGGCATGGGCAAACATCGTGGCAGGTAAAAGCGGTGCTGCTCCTATCACACATTTCGACACCACCAATTTCAAGACAAAGTTTGCTTGCGAAGTGAAGGATCTCAATGTCAATGACTATATTGACCGCAAGGAAGCAAGAAAGATAGACCCATACGCACAGTACGCCCTCATTGCTGCCACTCAGGCTATCAATGACTGTGGCATAGACCTCGAGAAGGCTGACAAAAATCGCATCGGTGTGGTATTCGGCGTAGGTATCGGCGGTATCAAGACTTTTGAGGAAGAGGTAAGCTATTATGCTACACATAGCGAGAATGGACCAAAATTCAATCCTTTCTTCATCCCAAAGATGATCGCTGACATCTGTGCAGGTCACATCTCTATAAAGTATGGTTTCCATGGCCCTAACTATGTCACCACTTCTGCATGCGCTTCTTCTACCAATGCATTGGCTGACGCTTACAACCTCATACGTTTGGGTAAAGCCAACATGATCGTCAGCGGTGGTGCTGAGGCAGCTATCACCCCTGGTGGAGTGGGCGGATTTAATGCTATGCATGCTCTCTCTACACGCAATGACGAACCAGAAAAGGCAAGCCGTCCTTTCTCTGCAAGCCGTGACGGATTTATCATGGGCGAAGGTGCAGGATGTCTCATCTTGGAGGAACTCGAGCACGCTAAGGCTCGTGGAGCAAAAATCTATGCTGAGATGGTAGGCGAGGGCATGTCTGCTGACGCACACCACATCACCGCTTCTCACCCTGAAGGTCTCGGAGCAAAACTCGTGATGTCTGAGGCTCTCGAGGATGCTGGCATGAAACCAGAAGATATCGACTACATCAATGTGCACGGCACATCCACACACGTGGGAGACATCTCTGAGGTGAAGGCTATCAAGGAACTCTTCGGCGATGCTGCCTACAAACTTAACATCTCTTCTACAAAGAGTATGACAGGTCACCTGCTCGGTGCAGCTGGTGCAGTGGAAGCTATGTTCTGCGTGCTCGCAGTAAAGAATGACATCGTGCCTCCTACTATCAATCACGAAGAGGGTGACGATGATCCAGAAATAGACTATAATCTCAATTTCACTTTCAATAAAGCACAGAAGCGCGAGGTGCGCGCCGCACTGTCCAACACATTCGGATTTGGTGGACATAATGCCTGTGTGATATTCAAAAAGTACTAATGCTCAGAGATATCATCATTAGGATAAAGCTCCTTTTCATAAAAGATAAGGAGCTTTATTTCAATATAAAGAATATAACAGGTTTCTTCCCCCGTAACATCGAACTCTACAAACAGGCGTTGATGCACAAGAGCATCATGCACCGCAACTCTAAGGGCAAGCCTGTCAACAATGAGAGATTGGAGTTTCTCGGCGATGCAGTGCTCGATGCTGTCGTGGGATATATCGTCTTCATGCACTTCCCTGGCAAGCGTGAGGGTTTTCTGACCAATACGCGTGCCAAACTCGTGCAACGTGAGACTCTCGGCAAACTCGCCAAGGAGATGGGCATCACCAAACTGGTGCTCACATCTGGACGCTCGCAAAGCCACAACTCTTATCTCGGTGGCAATGCCTTTGAAGCTCTCGTCGGCGCATTATATCTTGATAGAGGATATGACGCTTGCATGAAGTTTGTGAAGAAGAGAATACTGAAAAACCTGATAAACATCGACAAGGTGGCATACAAGGAGGTAAACTTCAAGTCGAAACTCCTTGAGTGGTCGCAGAAAAATAATATCCGTCTCAACTACCAACTTCTCAAAGAGGGTAAGGATGACAGTGGTAGCCCTACCTTCGTATATAAGGTGATGCTCGAGAAGGTGGAGGGATGCCAAGGCAAGGGATTCTCAAAGAAGGAATCACAGCAGATGGCTTCCAAGCTCACTCTCGAGAAACTCCGTAAAGACTCCAACTTCCTCGACAGTGTGTTTGCCTCCAAAACTGAGCGCACAAAGATGGAGGAAGAACCCATCGTCAACGTCCCAAAGACTGAAGAACCAGCCGTCATAGTCAATGAACATGCAGACACGGAAGTGAAGGAAAAACCCGTAGCCAAGGTTGTCAGCATCACTCATGACAGCGACTTCGACCTCAGCGACATCTCTATGCAAGCCAAGAGCAAAGAGGATATAATAGCACTGGCTGAGAGAGAAGCCTTCGGAGGTAATGACTAATTAGTCACATTTTACTAATCATTGTAGGCGAAGCGAGGACGCTTCGTCTTTAGGAGGTACGGCGCCCCCGCCGTATCATCTCAAAGGAGAGACTCTTCTTATTGGTTTCTCGCTTGCGATGGTACGGCGGGGCGCCGTACCTCCTATTTTATTATCATTTGTTTAAAAGGTTGCAGCGAGGACGCAGCAACTACTAATCATAGTAGGCGAAGCGTCCCCGCTTTGCCCGATAGGAGGTACGGCTAAGTCACCGTACCTCCTTTATTTTATTACAACTTTTCACCTATAACGAACTAATCGCACACCAGCCAAATGACGAGCGCACAGCACTTGCCAGACAACCGCACACCAGCTGCTATGCAACCGCACACCAGCTGGTGTGCGACTATGTAAGATATCTTTCGCGAATAACTAAGTTAACTTTTCTCCCCTTCCTATCTATATCCGCCAACGCATTAATATTATATTTATAGTAGTTACAGCGTCACCACCATACATCTTACTTTACTATCATTTGCTTGAGAGGCAAAGCGAGGACGCTTTGCCTACTATGAATAGTATTGTTAGTAGTTGCAGCGTCCTCGCTGCAACCTTTATATAATTAATAAATATCATATTTTCTTGGTTGCAGCGGGGACGCTGCAACTACTACAGAATACATCTTTCCATCTTTCAATATTTAAATATTTCCATCTTTTTGATATGTGTATAACTGGTGGATAACTCATATATAACCCTATGGATAACGTGGTATAGAAGGTGGGGTTATCCACGGATTCCAGAGCAGTAGCCATTGTGGTGTATAACCCACAAGCGTTATCACGGCTTATACATAGACTAATCCACGGATAAAGCACACGCATATTTAATATTATTTGTATGCATGAAAAGCCTTCGATAGATAGCACACTGCTATAAGTAAATACACTGATAGATGGCGTATTACATCATACGGCCATCATATTACATAGGACGTAATAGACTATCGTATGTAAACATAGCAGAAAAGTTATCCACATTATCCACCATGTATTATATTTGTTGTTAAAGTTTTCTTTTAAAGAAGACTACAAAAGAACATAAACAAAGCTTGAAACAACAACGCATGAAATATTGAAATATGTAAAATGTAAATATTGAAATATACTATCCATAGTAGGCGAAGCGTCCTCGCT
>CAVABU010000069.1:0-13810 GCA_963586965.1 Gemmiger formicilis | reverse complement strand
TCCCACCTTTTTAGACTGATAGTAGCACTCTCCTCCACTTATGATAGAGGCTTCTGACAAATCCAGCACCGTCAGTTTTCTGTCTGGCTCGGTCTCATAATAGTCTGTCTTGGTCATCTCTCGGATGAATAAGATGTCCGTGCCATCTATCTTACCAATCACCTTCAGTGTGTCGATGTCGTATTTCTCATTCTCATCAATGTAATTAGATAAGTGACTATTGGTGCCGATTTCCACCGTTTTGGTTACAGCTTTCACAGATACATGAAAGCATGTGAGGCATGCGAGGCAGACAGTCAGTATGAGTCGATGTCTTATTGTCAATGTAATCATAGCAGATGTAATCATTAGATACTATTCTTGCCAGCCTTTATTTCCTTTTCCAGAGTTTTGCCTTCCCACATGAGAGTGAGTTTGAATGGCACGTTAGAGTCGATGGTCACATGAGGTTGGTCAGTGACAGATGTTCTCTTTGCTACCTTAAATGAGATGTTACCTTTCTCTCCAAATGGATAGCGGTCTATGCCATAGGCATCAAGCAGGGTGACGTCGAGTGTGATATGGTTTTCTGGCGCATTGGCACGGATGCCGAAGATAAACTCTATGAGGTTGCTGATAGGAGCAAGACCTGTCCAACCGACGAAGTCCTTGCGTGCCATAAATCCTGGTTCTGCGCCCTCTGGTGCATAGTATTCCCAGAATGTGCCAGTCTTCTCGTACACTTTAAACACATTGTTATAATGATTGCGTGCAATGTCGAGCGCCATCTTGTGATAGCCCTTGTCCATCAGACCCGTGGTCACCATGTAGTTGGCTCCAGGCCATACGCCTCCGACCCAATAGCGACCGTTGGCTTTATATTTTGGGTTGTCTGCGGCGAGAGATGCCACGCGGTGAGGGCGATTAAACTTGCAAGTGTCATCCAAATGGGCTACGAAGCGGTCAGTGCGCTCCTTTGACAATACGTCCGTCTGCAGAGCCCAATAGGCGTAGACACCTTGAGTCGTAGATAGCGAACCGTCCGCATACTGGTCATAGAGGAATGAGTCCTTGTCGCTCCACATATTATCATTGATATATGCGGTGAGTTTCTTCATCTCATCCTCAAACTCTTCTATCTCTTGCCAACGCTCCAGATAGAAACCCATATTGAGCAGTATCTGTGCTGCCTGTATCTGTTGGAGGCATGCGTCAAGCCATATCATGTGGCCATGGCTATAGATAGTGTTGTATTGCTCCTGCACGCGAGGCATGTTGTCCATACCTGTGCCCCATCCGCTACTCCAATAGGTGCCGTTGCGCCAAGTATGGTTGAGTTTTAGCCATTTGTAGTATGCCGCCAATACGGGGAATACCTTGTTGAGTCTGCTGTCGTCACCCGTCTGAGTGTAGTAGAGCCATTCAGCCCATGGCAGGAGGTTAGGTCCTGTGGATGTAGGGTCATATCTGCCAAAACAGTCTGATCCATCGGCGCGTATCTCACGACAGATAAAACCGTCGGGATGTTGCTTAGCATAGAAGTTGTCGAGTGTCTGCTGGAATGGGAAGAAGCGCACGCCATAGCGACAAAACATCGATATGAAGGCATTATCCCACATGAAGATGTTGCCATTGTATGCCGGGGCGATGTAAGAACTGACAAATCCAGAGTCATCAAGCGGTTGGCATATGTTGCCGATGCCTATCTTCCATGCCTTCCAATACATTTCTATCTCCTTGTTATGGCCTTCCCAGTAAGGGGATGGGAGAATCTTGCGAGCCTGCTCAAATGTGCCAGGCTTCGTCTTCTTGACCTTTTGTGTGCGGAAAGTGTTTTCTGCCACAAGAGTCTGCATGACATATGTGTTCTTGTATGGCAATTTATAGAGAGGCGAACCTGACGATATGAGATTTTGTGCCTGGATGTCAGTCGTGACAAAGAGTGCAATAGCAGCAGTTGTAAATAGTTTGATGATACGCATGGTCTTGTTGTTTAGATTAACTGCAAAGTTACATATTATTATGAGAAAAGGGTAAAGGATTGACATAAAAAAGCCTGCGACACATAATCAAAAGTGTCGCAGGCTTATAGTGAGTCAATGTCTTGCGCTATGTCTTGTCAGCGCAAGACCTGTTATGTTCGGATCAATAACCGTCGTTCTGCTTGAGCAGACCGCCAGACTTTGTGATTTCTGCAGATGGATATGGGAATACCATCAAGTGGTCATCATAAGCAGCCTTGTCGGTGTAGTCCTCATAGTAGCCGATGGTGAAGTCAGAGTCAGGATTGCCACGGTCTGTATAGTGACGTACACGTGGACGTGCATTCAACTCTGCGTCTGCCAACTGCTTAATCTCAGTATTAGTGCTCTTGTGCCAACGCTTCAAGTCATAGAGATGGTCAGAGAACTCGAATGCCAATTCGCAACGACGCTCGTGATAGAGGTCTTTCCATGTGGCAGTACCTGAAAGAGGAGTCAGGTGAGAACGCACGCGGATGCGGTTGATGTCTGTTGTAGCCTTGTCAGCCTGGCCTGTAGCGAGATATGCCTCTGCACGGAGCAGCAAGCAGTCAGCGAAGCGGATGAGAGGCACGTTAACACGAGCGGTAGGGTTATCACCATTAGAACTTACGTAACCAGCGTCGACAGCGTCCTTTACGCCAAATGGTTCCATAAACTTATTGATTTGGAAGCCAGATTCAAGGTTAGCGGTAGAGTAGAAACGAAGTGTTTGGCCGAAGAACTGGAATTCCTGTCCGTACTCGAGGATAGAACGTACGATACGGTCATTGCCCTCACCATCCTTAGCCATCTCTTCATAGATGTCATAGGAAGGTTTGTTCTGACCCCATCCGTTGAAGATGCCCCATCCCTTGTCCTCTAGGATAATACCAGGGAATTCACTACCACCATAGTTGCTACTTCCTCCATTGCCAGGGATACTGAAGAGATACTCCTTAGTCCAATAGTCGTTGAAATCGCTTGAGAACAAAGTCTTGTATTCAGGAGCCAAATCACGTCCGTAGTCATTCTCCAGAGAGTTTACGGCTGTAATTACATTATTCCACTGAGAAGCGTCCCATGCAGCCCAGTAAGCGTAAACCTTTGCTTTGTAAGCCACAGCAGAAGCCTTGTGTGCACGACCTCTCTCGTCAGCAGTATACTCTTCAAACTTAGGTAGCAGAGTCTCAGCACTGTTGAGGTCCTCGATGATATACTTGTAGTTGTCTATGACAGACGCCTGCTGTGGTGGTATGGAGTTATCATAGTCGCCAGAGAAGTCCTCATAGCGTACGAATGGCACACCCTGCTTGTCGGTACCATAACGGTAAGCTACATAGAAGTGAGCGAATGCACGCATGAAGTAAGCCTCACCGAGAGAACGAGTCTCCACGCTGGTGAGAGTTGTTGAGGCCTTCTTGTCATTGAGCTTCTTGATAATCCAGTTGGCACGAGACATGATGATATAAAACTTCTGGTAAGACTCTCTCAGAGGGCTTTCGTCACCAGTGTATTTCATAGTGGCAAGAGTGGAGTATCCACGAGTCTTACCCCATACGACATCACAACCTGCAGCCTGTTCCCAGAATATGTCGCGACCCCAAAGCTGGTCGTCTCTGCATAGCTCTTTGTAAAGTCCGTCAACTGCATCGATGGCCTGGCCATCATTTTGGAAGTAGTTTTCGGTAGTAGGTTTTCCCTCAGGCTGTACGTCGAGGAAATCGCTACATGAAGACATTACCGCTAAAGACAATGCGGCTGTCATTATTATGGATGCTTTCATAGCTATATTGCGTTTAAAAGTTGATTAGTAAGTGAGTTTTACTCCGAATGAGAATGTGCGTGATACAGGGTAGAGCATTGTGTCACGTCCGCCACACTCTGGGTCGATGCCTGTGTAGTCTGTGATAGTAAACAGATTCTCGCCGCTTACAAATACGCTGAGTCTTGAACCACGCTCACCCAGATGCTGCCACTTGCGCACGATGTTAGTGAGGTCATAGCTTACGGTGAAGTTCTTTAGACGCAGGTAAGAAGCATTCTCAAGATACCAGTCAGAAGCTGTAGAGAAGTTCTTGTTAGGATCAGTTCTTGACAGACGTGGGATGTTAGAAGACTTGTTAGTCTCGCTCCATGCATCGAGGATGCGTACGTCACGGTTGAAGTTACCATCGATATCAGAGAGTGTCACATATTTAGCAACGTTTGCACACTGTGCACCTGCCACACCCTGAAGCATTGCAGATACGGAGAGATCCTTCCATGTGAAACCTGCAGAGAGTGAGAATGTGTACTTAGGAGTAGCGCTACCACAGTACTGACGGTCTTTGTCGTCAATCTTGCCATCATTGTTGTAGTCCACAAACTTCAGGTCACCTGCCTTTGCGTTAGGCTGTATGCGCTCGCCGTCCTTAGTGTAGGCAGCAGCTTCCTCGTCGCTCTGGAAGATGCCAGCAGTCTTGATGAGATAGAATGATCCGAGAGGCTGACCTTCAGCATCCTGATAGATGTAAGGCATCTGACCGAAGCCACCGCCACCAGTCCAGACACCAGCATTGCCTTCAGAATCCTTCACGCCTATGTCGCTAACCCAGTTCTTGAGCCATGAGAAGTTTCCAGTAACATAGTATTTCCAGTCCTTACCAATCTTGTCGCTCCATGTAGCAGTAACCTCAAGACCGCGGTTGCGTATCTCTCCCATGTTGACGAGCATAGCGTCAAGACCGATACTGTTAGGCCAGTTCATTGACTGAGTCTGGATAAGGTTGAATGTGCGCTTCTCAAACCAGTCAAACTGCATAGCCAAGCGGTCGCGGAACATGTTGATGTCAAGACCGAGGTCAAACTGCTCAGATGTCTCCCATGTCAAGTTGTTGTTGAGAGCTCTACTGTAGCGGATGATAGTGTTATAGAGTGTACCATTCTCCACGCCATAGAGGGCAGCACGAGTTTCGTTGTCCTTGTCGAGAGTAGGAGACTTGTAGTTGAGCGAGATCGAACCGAGGTTACCTACGCGACCCCAAGATGCACGCAACTTAAGGAATGACACGACGTCGTTCTTTGGGAAGAAGCTTTCGTTAGAGATCTTCCATCCAGCTGTCACACCAGGGAAGTCACCGTGGTTGCAAGACTTTGGCAGACGTCCTGCATAGTCACGACGCCAAGAAGCAGTCACGAAGTAACGGTCATCGTAAGAATAAGCCAGACGGCCTACGAGTGATACGTTAGCATCAGGACCTGTGAGATAGTCCGAACCAGACACACTGCCTGCATAAGCGATATACTGCAGATACTCAGATTCATCAGCGAAAGTCTTTCCGTCAAGTTCAAATCCGCGTGCTGAATAGCGGTCAGCAGTAGTAGATACCAATGCACCTATAGTGTGCTTGCCGAATGTGTTGTCATAAGTAAGAGTGTTCTCAGTCTTCCACTGGTCTGAGCGCCATGAACTCTCGTAGAGAGCATTTCCACCTTCAGGCTTACCTACCTCAGTACGCTTTGGAGTAAACTGCTTGCGTAGGTTGTTGCCCACATTATATGTGAAGCGGCTGGTAAACTTCAGACCTGGCACCACGTTGGCAATCTCGAGGCTTGTCGTAGACCATGTCTCAGTAGTTCTGTCCCAGATGTTCTTTGACAGAAGAGTATTCAGTGGGTTGATGGCATCACCATGGATGTCAGCATAGTTGGAACCATACTTTGCTATGTAAGCAGGATCCTCAGTTGTCGTACCACCATAACCAGTACTTGTGTATGGGCTATAAGCTGTGGCACTTGCTGGCATGTAGATGGCAGATATGATGGCACCACTTTCCTTTGAAGTAGTATTCGTACCGCGGTTGGTAGAGTTCTTCCATACCAAGTCTTCGCTGATGTTGATCCACTTGTTGATCTGGTAGTGGCCATTATAGTGCACAGCCATGTTCTTGTTGTATGTGCCAACGAGGATACCTTGGTCATTATTATAAGAGAAGGATATACGGTTGGCAGACTTGTCATTACCAGTGTTGAGGGCTACAGTGTGACGCTGATAGATAGCCGAGCGGAATATCTCGTCCATCCAGTTGGTGCGGGTAGTAGCCACCCATGGGTTCTTGGTGGTGTCCCATCCGTCAGGTAGAGTCTGACCAGCTGCTGCATAAGAGCGCTTGCGCATCTCTATCTCCTGCTCAGCATTAAGTGGAGTAGGGAGGTTCATGGCATTACGCACACCGAATACACCATCGTAAGACACAGTGGTCTCGCCCTTCTTTGCCTTCTTAGTAGTCACGAGCACTACACCACCAGCACCTGACTGAGCACCATAGATAGCGGCAGAAGCGGCATCCTTGAGCACTACGATAGACTCGATTTCATTGAGAGAGGTGATAGGTGCACCAGGCACTCCGTCAACCACCCACAGCACATTATCGCCATTTTGTGATCCCTGACCACGGATGACGATGTTAGGAGTAGATGTAGGGTCACCGCCATTTGACTGCACGGTCACACCAGCCAACTGTCCCTGAAGCATACCTTCGGTAGAAGCCACTGGGCGTACAGCCAGTTCGTCCACATTGTTTACCACTCCGACAGCAGCGGAGAGGTCTTTCTTCTTAGTCTGGGCACCATATCCGATAGCCACCACCTCATTAAGAGTCTGGCTGTCTTCTTGCAGTACGATGCGGAGATCGCGTCCATTAGCGGAAGCCTTGATAGTCTGTGTCAAGTATCCGATGTAGGACACTTCGAGAGCGGTGCCAGCCTTTGCCTGCAGGCTAAAGTTACCATTGATATCGGTCACTGCGCCTGAGTTAGAGCCAACCACTTTTACAGATGCACCGATGATAGGTTCACCAGTGGCATCAGTTACGGTTCCTTTCACTGTGACATTGCCTTTGACGGGCGATTGCACTTCGGGGCTTGCTTTGACTGCTGACTCAGCATACGCATTGGTAGCGGTCAGCGAGAGCATCGAGCATGCAGCTACGCACATAGCACCCGATTTCCAGTTTTGCAAAAAACCTTTTCTCATGATTTAAAAATTAGGAGTTAGTACTTGTATGTGATTTTGATATTTTGTTTACTTACTTGGAGTTTTCATGGTCTTATGTATGAAATCCTGTGCAAAAGTCGTAATGTTTTTTAATTCTCACAACGCTATACATTGATTGTAATACATCCCAAACGAGAGTTTCACGGGTTTGTAACAATTGCGCCTGTCTATGCAGTGGTGTTAGGAGGTTTTTGTAGTGTAAGATTGGCGCTTTGTAATCCCTGATTGTTAGTTCGTAGATTTACTTGTTAGTTCGTAGATTTGCTTCGCTTTTTAGTCTTCAGCGCCCAAAGTTAGTAATATTCTTGATATGGCGCAAGAGTTTTTGTGATAAATTTATAAGATTTTTTAGAAATACTTTAAACTGAGGCTTAAAAAGCCATAATTTCGCCTTATAAGGACATTCCGTGATGTGTACTTTGGATACAACAAGCATCCTCGCTTTGCCCCATTAGGAGGTACAGCGCCCTCGCTGTACCACGCAAGGAGAGGTCTTCTTTTGGGAAATTCATTTCCAGATATGATACGGCGGGGGCGCCGTACCTCCTATTGATACCATTGCCCGCTTGGTTGCAGCGAGGACGCTGCAACTACTATGATATGTTAACCTCGTTAAATAATAAATCAGAAACTTCAATTATATACAATAAAAACTTGCCCAAGTTATTTTTTGAACATTACTAACCTCTAATTTGGATTAAGTAATGTTCAAAAAATAACTTGAGCAAGTTTTCTTGTATATACCAATATAAGTTTCTTTATCTGATTCGCCCCGTCTTTTTGACGTCTTCGCGACTTCTTTTCAGTCACATAGCCCGCTATGCTCCTTCAAAGAAATCAGCAAAACCGCCTAAAAATACAGGGCGAACTTGCACAACTTATTCTTTTCACATTACTAAAAGTGTGCAAAATGCCTAAATACAGCAAATAAATCAATGGTAAAAATTACTTGTTGGTGATAAATTGGTAACTTTGCACCAGAAAAGAAATGGGATATATATGAAGATGAGACACATATACAGCGCACTCCTGCTGACGAGCATCTGCCTCACATCGTGTTTTAAGGATGAGCCTCTCAATTCAGAGGCTGACATCACTGCGGCATATGTGCATGTCGATGACCCGACGTCAGTTTTTTACAATAGCACTGACACTGCAGCCTACATCACCTTTGACTATTCATCGTCCGACATCGTGTTTACCAATGCGCTGCGTTATGCTGACATCACCAACATAGCGCCTTGCTTCACACTCTCGCCTGGAGCCACCATCTATCCTCCCAGTGGCACACCTCAGGATTTCTCTCAAGGGGGACATATATATAAGGTGACGAGTGAGGATGGGAAATGGACAAGGGAATATACCGTGAGGTTTGCCAAACTGAGACAGGTCTACCAGTATAATTTCGAAAACTACAAACTCAGCGATAGTGGCAACTACTACATCTGGTCCGACCTGCCTGATGATGAGACTCCCAACTGGAGCACTGCAAATGCTGGATTTGAGGTAGCGAGACAAAAGACAGCAAAGATAGAAGACTATCCCACCACGCCCGATGCCAACGGATATGAAGGATCGTGCGTGAAACTTACCACTTGTAGTACAGGTTCGTGGGGACTGATTACCAATAAGCGCATAGCGGCTGGCAATCTCTACCTTGGCACGTTTGACCTTTCGAAGGCTCTCACCGAGACGCTGAAGAGCACTCGCTTCGGTACACCTACTGACCGTAAGCCCCTCCGCTTTACAGGCTATTACAAATATAAGCCTGGCGAACAGTTGACCGAAAACGGCAAGGCAGTAGATGGAGTTGACAAGGGTTCGGTGTATGCCGTGGTGTATAAAAATCATGATGCCCTTGGCAATGCTGTAGTGCTTACAGGCGAAGATGTTACCACAAGTCCACAACTCGTGGCAATGGCAAAAGTGGAAGATGTGGAGAATACGGACGACTGGATATATTTCGATGTGCCGTTTGTGTATAGCGAAGAAATCAATTATGACACACTCCTCAATATGGGCTACAATCTCTCCATCATCTGTTCGTCAAGCGAGCATGGTGACGTCTATAAGGGAGCACTTGGTAGCACACTTTGGGTAGATGAACTTTCCATACAGATAGAAGAATGAAGACAAGAAGCATCATAATCACCCTGCTAATGTTTGTCACGACATATGCTATGGCAGGAGACTTTGGCAATAACGATGTGTTCACATGGCGACTCGGACTCAACATAGGTGGCATCATGCCGATGGGTATGCCAGCGTCTATACGCTCGCTCAATTCCTATTCGCCACAAGTCAATCCGCAGTTGAGTGCCACGATGGAGAAGCATATCTCCTCACGTTTTGGCATAGAGTCGGGACTCCGTCTTGACCGCAAAGCGATGCGCACCGATGCCCAGGTGAAGAGTTATCACATGCAGATGACTCAAGGGGAGGAGTCCATAGAGGGAGTATTCACTGGTGGTGTGGTGACCAAATGCTCCACATGGGGCGTGACCATACCAGTGCAACTGACATATCATCTTAGCAATGACTTCAAACTGCGAGCTGGTCCGATGGTGAATTTCCTGCTCAGTAAGGATTTCTCGGGTTATGCCTATGACGGATATCTTAGAAGAAATAGCCCCGTGGGCGAGCGCATAGAGGTGGGACACACGGAAGACCAGCGAGGCAACTATGACTTCGGCGATGAGATGCGCGCGGTGCAGTTTGGTGTCAGTGTGGGCGTCGACTGGAACTTCAAGAAGAATTACGGACTATATGCCGATGTGCAGTGCGGACTCAATGGCGCATTCAAGTCATCATTCAAGACCATCGAGCAGACCATGTATCCCGTGTATTGCACCATAGGATTATTCAAACAAATACATTAATTATATATAGTAGTTAAATAAAAGAAAGATGAAGAAAATTTTTACTTTAATAATGCTTCTTGCACCATGTGTGACATTCGCGCAAGAGAAAGTACAGATTCCAAATGGTGACTTTGAGGACTGGAGTAATGTGACTAAGACGAACAAAGCTCCTAATAATTGGAACTCATTTGAGACTGCAGGTGGAACTTTTGCTGCTACTGTGACAAGTGCCCACCAGGCAGAGCAGAGCGATGACGTGCGTCCTGGTACTAAGGGAAGTAGCAGTGTGAAACTCAGTTCGAGAGATGTGTTCTTCGGTATTGCTGCACAAGGAAATCTGACAACAGGTCGCATAAATGCAAGTTCTATGCAGGCATCAGATGTGAAAAACTATAATTACTCTGATATAACCAATGATAGCTACTGCTGCAAACTTGGTGTAATGCCAGACAGTATCGTATTCTGGGCTAAGTTCGTTCCAAAAAATGATTCCTATGAGGCTCGTGTGGCTGCTATCGTACATGACAGTTACAACTACAAGACTCTCTGTACAGATGAATATGACGCTGCAGACACCGAGAATGCATCACATGCAGTGGCAAAAGCAGTGCTCAACTTCAAGACAGAGAAGGATGACGATGGCAATGCTAAGTGGGTGCGCTATTCCATTCCTTTCAGCGCAGAAGGATGCACGGCTACATCACCAGACTATATCATCGTAAACTTTGCCACAAACGCCACTCCTGGCGGTGGTAGCACAAAGGATTATCTCTATGTCGATGATGTGGAACTCGTCTACAACTGGTGGGACTTCACCGACAACCTCGTCGTTTCCATTAATGGACAGGCTACAGATCCGATGGAGAGCACTATCCACATAGAAAAGCAGGATGACGGCAAGTACACACTCTCTCTCAAGAATTTCGTGCTCAAAAGTGAGGATGCAGATATGCCTGTTGGTAATGTGACAGTGACCGATGTGGAAGGTGAAGAGCAGCCTGACGGCACTATCCTTCTCAAGCAGGAGCAGAGCGTGATGCTCGAGGCTGGCGATGATCCAGATGTGGCAATGTGGCTCGGTCCTGTGATCTGTGCAGAGGTGGGCGCAATACCAGTAAATGTCAGTGCAGTGATGGGTGACAAACTCAATGCTACAATAGATATTGACCTCTCCAACACAAGTCTGCAGCAGAATATCCATGTCCTCTTTGGTGATGTGGCTACATCTATCAAGAATGTTACTCCAGCGTCACATACTAAGTCAGACGTGATATACAACCTCAGTGGTCAGCGCGTAGACAAGAACTATAAGGGCATCGTCATCATCAACGGTCGCAAAGTAAGACAATAATTGAGACTTAGGTCCGCTTAAAAACGAAGATAGCTTCATCGGCCGATGAAGCTATCTTCGTTTTGTGATGAAGCTATCTTCTCAGGCCAATGAAGCTATATGAAACAAAAAATCCC
This sequence comes from Gemmiger formicilis, assembly GCA_963586965.1. Lineage (GTDB taxonomy): Bacteria > Bacteroidota > Bacteroidia > Bacteroidales > Bacteroidaceae > Prevotella. The sequence continues at coordinate 2,465 of CAVABU010000069.1, read as the reverse complement.
TGCAACCGTGATAGAGCTGCAGGGATTATTTGTTTCTGTGTCTGCTGAATCTTACTTACGCAGACCAAGAGCCTTGACGATGGCGCGGTAACGCTCGATGTCACGGTCGTAGAGATAGTTGAGCAGAGCGCGACGCTTACCTACCAACTTGATGAGTGAACGTCCTGTGCACTTGTCCTTGTGATTAGCCTTTACGTGCTCAGTAAGGTGCTTGATACGATAAGTGAACAGAGCAATCTGGCTCTCTGCAGAACCTGTGTCGGTGGCATTGCCACTCTTGCTGTACTGGCCGAAGATCTCAGCCTTCTTAGCTTGGTCTAAATACATTTTTTTGTTTACGGTGATAGAAGTTTGACGTTACATCTTTCGTCTGACTTACGGCTTATCACCATCTGCCGCTTCAGAGTCAAATGCGCGATTTGTTATTAAATCGGTGCAAAGTTACGCTTTTTTATCCATTCTGACAAGCGGTGGGCGTGTTTTTCCCGCTTTATATCAAGTTTTTATGTCGCTATTTCCCTTATCCGCCTAATTTTCGTAACTTTGCACTAATTATTTATCAATATCATGCAGAATATTAGAAACATTGCAATCATCGCACACGTCGACCATGGAAAGACTACTCTCGTCGACAAGATGTTGCTTGCAGGAAAACTCTTCAGAAGTAATCAGCAGACAGGTGAACTGATGCTCGACAACAATGACCTTGAGCGTGAGCGCGGTATAACCATCCTGTCGAAGAATGTCAGCATAAACTGGAAAGGTACAAAGATTAACATCATCGACACTCCTGGACACTCCGACTTTGGTGGCGAGGTGGAGCGTGTGCTCAATATGGCAGACGGATGCATCTTGCTCGTAGATGCCTTTGAGGGACCGATGCCTCAGACACGATTCGTGCTCCAGAAGGCTTTGCAGATAGGTCTGAAACCTATCGTAGTGGTCAACAAGGTGGACAAACCAAACTGTCGTCCTGAGGAAGTGTACGAGATGGTGTTCGACTTGATGTTCTCCCTCAATGCTACTGAAGACCAGTTGGATTTCCCTGTGGTCTATGGTTCTGCCAAGAATGGATGGATGGGTGAGGACTACAATCATCCTACTGACAATATCGACTATCTCCTCGACAAGATCGTGGAGGTCATCCCTTCGCCAGTGCAACTCGAGGGTGATCCTCAGATGCTCATCACATCTCTCGACTACAGTAACTATACCGGTCGTATAGCAGTGGGTCGTGTGCACCGTGGTGTCTTCACCGACGGTATGAATGTGAGCATATGCCACCGCGATGGCACAGTGGAGAAGACCAAGATCAAGGAGCTTCATACCTTTGAGGGTATGGGTCACAGAAAGACCGATGCAGTGGAGTCTGGCGACATCTGCGCTGTGATAGGTCTTGACAAGTTTGAGATTGGCGACACCATCTCAAGTGCTGAGAATCCTGAGGCTCTGCCACCTATCGCCATCGACGAACCGACGATGTCAATGCTCTTCACCATCAATGACTCTCCGTTCTTTGGTAAGGAGGGTAAATTCTGCACATCTCGTCATATCAATGACCGTCTGCAGCACGAGTTGGAGAAAAACCTCGCCTTGCGCGTGGCTCCTTTCGGTGACTCCACAGACTCATGGATTGTATCTGGTAGAGGTGTGCTCCACCTGTCAGTGCTCATCGAGACCATGCGTCGCGAAGGCTACGAGTTGCAGGTAGGTCAGCCACAGGTGATCTATAAGGAAATCGATGGTGTGAAGTGCGAACCTATCGAGGAGTTGACCATCAATGTGCCAGAGGAGTTCTCGAGCAAGATGATAGACATGGTGACACGTCGTAAGGGTGAGATGCTCTCTATGGAGAGCCAGGGCGACCGTGTCAATATCGAGTTTGATATCCCTTCAAGAGGTATCATCGGTCTGCGTACCAATGTGCTCACCGCTTCCCAGGGTGAAGCCATCATGGCACACCGTTTCAAGGAGTATCAGCCATACAAGGGTGACATCGTCCGCCGTATGAACGGTTCGATGATAGCTATGGAGACAGGTATGGCATTTGCATATTCCATCGACAAACTCCAGGATCGCGGTAAGTTCTTTATCGATCCAGGCGAGAATGTCTATGCTGGTCAGGTAGTGGGCGAGCATGTCCATGACAATGACCTCGTGGTGAATGTCACCAAGGCAAAGCAGTTGACCAATGTGCGTGCTTCTGGTTCGGATGACAAGGCGCGCATCATCCCAAAGACTGTGATGAGCCTGGAGGAGTGTCTTGAGTATATCAAGGCCGACGAATATGTGGAGGTCACCCCACAGTCCATAAGAATGCGCAAGTGTGTGCTCGATCATCTTGAGCGCAAGCGTTCCAATAAGGAGTAATTGATAAGAGGTACGGCGAGGGCGCCGTACCTCTTATGGGCAAAGCGAGGACGCTTCGCCTACTATGATTAGTAGTTGCAGCGTCCTCGCTGCAA
>CAVABU010000068.1:0-13826 GCA_963586965.1 Gemmiger formicilis | reverse complement strand
GTGAGACATTTGGCATAATGCTTGCATCCTTCTCTCTGCTTGGCATCGGCAATGCTCTGATGCAGACATCGCTCAATCCGATGGTGACGGCTGTCACTTCGGGCAAGAATCTTGCCTCCACGCTCACCTTTGGACAGTTTGTCAAGGCCATAGCCTCATTCATCGCCCCCTACATAGCCATGTGGGGAGCCTTGGGAAGCATACCAGCCTTCGGACTCGGATGGCGTGTGCTATTTCCTGTCTTTATGACTATAGGTATGGTCGCATCCATATTCTTGCTTGCTACTCCCATAGAGGAGGAGAAACAGGAGGGAAAGGCTTCGGGACTCGTGGACTGTCTGAAACTGCTCGGCAAACCAATCGTGCTACTCTCTTTCATCGGCATCATGTGTCATGTGGGTATCGACGTTGGTACCAATACCACGGCTCCAAAACTCTTGATGGAGCGTCTTGGATGGACACTCAATGAGGCTGCATTTGCCACATCGCTCTATTTCATATTCCGTACAATAGGTTGTTTTACGGGTTCTGCCTTGCTACGCGTGATGAAGACGCGCACATTCTTTATCATCAGCGTGGTGATGATGGCTCTGAGTATGGTGGGCATGTTTGTCGGAACAAGTAAAATAGTGCTCTACACAGCCATTGCCCTCGTGGGATATGGCAACTCCAACGTCTTCTCGATGGTACTCTCGCAGGCTCTACTTGCCTTGCCTGAGAAGAAAAATGAGGTGAGCGGACTGATGATCATGGGCCTTTTCGGTGGCACGGTGTTTCCTCTCATTATGGGATTTGCTAGCGATGCCATCGGTCAGATGGGTGCAGTGGCAGTGATGGCAGTGGGTGTCATCTATCTCTTCACCTACATAAAAAAGTTGTAATATTATATATTAAACGGTATAACAATGGAAACAAAAGAATTAGACAAGAAATACGTAGTCGGTTTGGGAGAGATACTCTTTGACATGCTCCCTACGGGTTCGCAACTGGGAGGTGCTCCTGCCAACTTTGCCTATCACGCTGGCCAGCATGGTCTGCAGTCGGTGGCTGTCAGCGCCATTGGCAATGACGTCTTGGGTGACGAGGCTCTCCGACTGCTAGATGAGAAAAAACTGAAGTATGCATTGCCTAAGGTGGGATTTCCTACTGGCACTGTGCAGGTGAGTCTCGATGCTGACGGCGTGCCGACATACAACATCAAGAAAGGTGTGGCATGGGATAACATCCCCTTTACTGACGAGATAAAGGAGATAGCAGAAAACAGCGTGGCAGTGTGCTGGGGTTCGCTGGCACAGAGAAGTGAGGTGAGCCGCAAGACTATCTATGATTTTATCAACCACACTCCAAGTGACTGCCTGAAGATATTCGACATCAACTTAAGACAAAACTTCTACACGCCCGAGGTGATTACCGAAAGTCTAAAACGCTGCAACATACTAAAGATAAACGATGAGGAACTGGTGACAATCGGCCGTCTATTCGGTTATCCTGGTCTTGATATCGAGAACAAGTGTTGGCTGATATTGGGCAAATACAATCTTGACATGATTGTGCTGACATGCGGTGTCAACGGCAGTTATGTGTTTGCCCCAGGCGTGAAGTCGTTCCAGGAAACTCCGAAGGTGGAGGTGGCTGACACAGTAGGTGCCGGCGACTCATTCACCGGAACCTTCTGTGCTAGCATCCTCAAAGGGAAGAGCATACAGGAAGCACACGCCTTAGCAGTGCAAGTGAGTGCCTATGTGTGCACTCAAAATGGTGCCATGCCTGCTATCCCTGAGGAATATGTAAAATAGGGTGTAAGAGTAAACCCTTGGTTATGTGCCAGGGGTTTACTCTTCCATGAGTTTGCGATAGCGTCCCTTCTTTATCTCAGTATCACCGAGGCGACGGGCCTTATTGATCTCGTAGTCTGAGTAACTTCCTTCGAAGAAGAACACCTCTCCATTGCCTTCGAAGGCGAGGATATGCGTGCAGATACGGTCAAGGAACCAGCGGTCGTGGCTTATGACTACGGCACAACCGGCAAAAGCCTCAAGACCTTCCTCCAGTGCTCGAAGTGTATTGACATCGATATCATTGGTAGGTTCGTCAAGGAGTAGCACGTTGCCTTCTTGCTTCAGAGCGAGAGCGAGTTGCAGACGATTGCGCTCACCTCCGGAGAGCACGCTACAGAGTTTGCTCTGGTCAGTACCAGAGAAGTTGAAGCGTGAGATATAGGCGCGAGCATTGACATCACGTCCGCCCATGCGCATCGTCTCGTTACCTTGTGATATTACCTCATAGACGGTCTTCTGAGGGTCGATATCTTTATGTTGCTGGTCCACGTAAGAAAGTTTTACGGTCTCGCCTACTTCGAAGTTGCCACCATCTGCCTTTTCTAAACCCATGATAAGTCTAAAGAGTGTGGTCTTACCTGCACCATTAGGACCTATCACACCTACGATGCCATTAGGAGGAAGCATGAAGTTAAGATCATTGAATAGCACCTTGTCTCCAAATGCTTTCTTCACATGGTTTGCCTCAATGACCTTATTGCCGAGACGTGGACCATTGGGGATAAAGATCTCGAGTTTCTCCTCACGCTCCTTCTGCTCCTCATTGAGCATCTGGTCATAGGAGTTGAGTCGCGCCTTACCTTTCGCCTGGCGTGCCTTAGGAGCCATGCGCACCCACTCCAACTCTCGCTCGAGAGTCTTACGACGCTTTGAGGCAGTCTTCTCCTCCTGTTCCATACGTTTGGTCTTCTGATCAAGCCATGACGAATAGTTGCCCTTCCATGGTATTCCCTCACCACGATCAAGTTCGAGTATCCACTCGCTGACATCATCAAGGAAATAACGGTCATGGGTTACGGCGATGACTGTGCCCTCATATTGCTGTAGGTGTTGCTCAAGCCAATCTATGCTCTCTGCATCAAGATGGTTTGTCGGTTCGTCGAGCAGAAGTACGTCAGGTTTCTGAAGTAGCAGTCTGCACAAAGCCACACGGCGACGCTCACCTCCGGAAAGATTTGTCACGGGGAGGTCACCCTTAGGGCAACGCAAGGCATCCATGGCACGCTCAAGTTTGGAGTCCATATTCCAAGCATCGGTAGAGTCTATGATATCCTGCACTTCTGCCTGGCGTTGCATGAGTTTATCCATCTTGTCAGAATCCCCATAATACTCCTCCAATCCAAACTTTTCATTGATTTCATAGTATTCCTTGAGTGCATCATATACATACTGCACACCTTCCTGCACATTCTCCTTGACCGTCTTGTTCTCGTCAAGCGGAGGATCCTGTGGCAGATAGCCCACAGTGTAGCCAGGACTCCACACCACCTCTCCTTGGGTGGGTTGCTCCAGTCCTGCTATAATCTTCATCAGAGTGGACTTACCAGCTCCATTGAGACCAATGATACCTATCTTCGCCCCATAGAAGAAGGACAGGTAGATGTTTTTGAGCACTTGTTTCTGATTTTGCGGGATGATCTTTGACACCCCGACCATAGAGAAGATAATCTTCTTGTCGTCTACTGTTGCCATATTCTTATATTATTGTTTCGTGTTTATATATTCCATTTCAGCATGATGTCAAGGTCTGTCTGCGATGAAGAGTGTATCGCCTGAAGGGATGAGCCAATGACATCACGGTCAAAATAATGAGTAAATCCCAACTTTGCCATGGCAGTCAACTTCTGCCACATGGTCACCTCCGCCATGGAGTAGACACGGCAACCATGACCAAAGAAGGACAAGAAGGACATATTATATGGAGTGCTACGCTCGAAAGCATAGACTCTTGAGTTATAGTCTTGAGTCTTAAACCATGATGCGCCAAGAGTGATTTTGCACGGTTTTACCGCCATTGTGACGGTTTCACCTAGCATAGCACCAAGACTTGTATCAGTAAAACTACTACAAGAGATATCTGCTTGTGTCTTCCATAGAAAACTACCATTCTTGAGCGTCCAAGTGGCTCGCATTCGCTGGTCTTTCCTGTAACGTAGGGAGGAAGTGTTGCTATCATCCTTTTCACGGAACTTCACACGATAGCGCAACAATAATGTGGAGGATGAAGAAATCTTATAGGTAGCTTGTAGCAAATTATCAAAGGAGTGGCTCGAATTTGATGCTTGGTATTTTGCCCACTGGAAATATGCTGCATCGGCATAGCCATGGATAGTCAAGCGAGCGTTGACATCCCATGTAGCACCGAGGTAGATGCCGTTTTCATTCTGATTGCTTCCTCCTTCTGAAAAACTTCGACCAAGCGTTGACCAAAACTTATATGGATAATATCTCTGAATGCATGTCAACGCCAAATGGCTACTTGGTGACCATGACAGAACATTGACCGTGGCAAGTCGAGAATTGCCATCGGCAGCGGTCTCGCCTTCTATGGAAAAGCGTTTACCATATTTATATTCATAGTTTATGCTCGCATTGAAGAAATCATTGCCTGCAGGATAGTATTTCTTATACAACTGAGACAATGAACTATCCGTTTTATACGGTTTTATCGGTTTATCATAATGATTCCACACTGCAGTGGCACCCACTTGAAAGAGTCCAAATCGGTATGTAACATTTGCTCCAGCCGTGGTCTGGCAGACATTATTCTTTCGTGCAAGTTCGCTCGCCGTGCGGTGATATCCAGTCTTGAGGAGAGTCGTGATATTCGCATCATCATCAAGAGTAGCATCAACACGACGACTCGAACCAAAAACAGTAGCCTCAAATTGTTTTCCGAAGGCAAATGTCGCAGCCACGCCTTGCAGATAGGATGCACTTGACCGTGAAGTATGAGGAGTGACCACGGATGACGGAGAGTGCATGGAAGAGATGCCAAAAGTCTTACCGAAACCGATACTACTATTGAGCACAAGTCCAAGACCAGTCCTTACCCTATAGTTGCCTACGACAAGAGTCTTAAGAATACCCAATCTTTGCAAACGCAGATAGACAGAATAATAATCATAGCCATATTTGTTTTTGCCATAAAACCACGGTTCTCCCGCATCTTGCGATGCCACAGCACCCACTTTTACATGACGATTAAAGGAATGGTTGAAACGTAGCCAATGCTTGTATTTATATCCTGCGTATCCTTCCTTGTCGCCCTCCCTATCATAGAAGGGCACTTTAGCATAAGCCACTAGTTCACCCTTATCGGCAGAGGCATTAAGATAACTAGCAAACTCTTTCTGCCCTGCGCTAAATGCCAAAGAGTCCAAAGGAGTCATCACTCGCTCGGGCATCGTGCCGAGATAGGTCAAGCATCCAAGTAGTCCCGCCCTTGTATCATCAAGGAATGGTATCATCACAAGTTCACCCTTACTCCTGACTGGACCGTAATGACTGACATAATCAAGTATGGCTTCCATCTGCCTCTCGTCAAAGAAATACATTTGTTCCAGGTCTTCCCTTGTTATAGCATTGAGATTAATAGGATGAGAAGCAATATCACTCAACTGCTCAAATATCTGCTCCGCATCAGCCTCCTCATCCTCATTCGTCTCCATCAGAATGTCATAATACTCCTGCCACCCCATACTTTGTCCACTTACAGACAAAGTAAAGAATAGCAAAAGACATGTCACAACAAACAAAATCTTCTTTGTGGCAATTTGATACATTAGGAAGGACTTCGGTAGTTTGTATTTTATATTTGACAACAAAGTAAGTAAATTTTACCGAAACGACAAAATGTTTTCCACTGATTACATAAAAACTGATTATATATATAAATAATGTAGCGAAACATCATCGGTATGCGAAATTATGCGTAATTTTGCAGTTTGGAAATTAAACACAACATAAACCACATGAAAATCAAACAACTCTTGACCGCACTGCTATTATTGGTAGTCGCAGTCGCACAGGCTCAGTATGCCATGCCCCAACTTGGCATTGACCCTGCAGTAAGGATTGGAAAGCTCGACAATGGACTTACCTATTACATTCGCCACAACAACTGGCCTGAAAACAGAGCCAACTTCTACATTGCACAGAAAGTCGGTTCGCTGGAAGAAGAAGACAATCAGCGCGGACTTGCCCACTTCCTGGAGCACATGTGCTTTAATGGTACCGACCACTTTGAGGGTAATAATTTGATAGAATATTGCCGTTCCATCGGTGTAGAGTTTGGTGCTGACCTCAACGCATACACCTCTATTGAAGAGACTGTCTACAATATCGACAATGTACCGACAGACCGCGAGTCTTCTCTTGACTCTTGTCTGCTCATACTCCGCGACTGGGCTGACGGCCTCACCCTCGACCCTGAGGAGATAGACAAGGAAAGAGGTGTCATCCATGAGGAGTGGCGTATGCGTACAAGCGCACAGAGCCGTATGCTCGAGCGCAACTTGCCAAAGCTATATCCAAACTGCAAGTACGGCTACCGCTATCCTATCGGCACGATGGAAGTAGTGGACAACTTTAAGCCACAGGAACTGCGCGACTACTATGAGAAATGGTATCATCCCACTAACCAAGGCATCATCGTAGTAGGAAATGTAGACGTAGACCATATCGAGGCAAAGATCAAGGAACTCTTCGGTGGTATCACCAATCCTAAGGACCAGTCTCCTATCGTCAAGGTGGAAGTACCTGACAATGCCGAACCTATTGTCATCATCGATAAGGACAAAGAGCAGCGTACATCTTCACTTAGTCTGATGATGAAGCATGACGTAATGCCTGACTCTATAAAGAACACAGCCGTTTACCCAGTTTTCAACTATACAAAGACTGCTGCCCTCACCATGCTCAACCTGCGCTATGCAGAGGCTGCACAGAAATCTGACTGCCCTTACATCTCTGCACAGGCAAGTGATGGATCATACATCTTCTCAAAGACTAAGGACGCATTTGACATATCTCTCACTCCAAAGGACGTAACAAAGACAGCCGAATCTCTGAAAGCTGCTCTCATCGAAGCACGCCGCGCTGCCGAGCACGGATTTACAGCTACAGAGTATAACCGTTTCAAGGACTCTTTCCTCAGCGCTCTTGAGAAAATCTACAGCAATAAGGACAAGAGAACTAACTCGCAGTTCTATGAGGAGTGCAAAGGTCACTTCCTCGACAACGAACCTATGCAGTCTCTCGACGAAGAGTATGAGATGATGAAACAGATAGCACAGTATATCCCTGTAGAGTCTATCAATGGTCTCATGGCACAACTCGTAAGCAAGAGCGATAGCAATGTGGTGATACTCAACTTCAACAACGAGTCTGAGGGTGCAGTATATCCTACAGAGAAGCAGTTGATAGATGCTCTTCATGACGCACGCAACGCAGAGGTGACCGCATTTGTAGACAATGTAAAGAACGAACCTCTTATCGCAAAACTCCCTAAAGCTGGAAAAATAAAGAAGGAGAGCAAGAATGACAAGTTCGGATATACAGAACTCACTCTATCTAATGGCGTGAAGGTAACACTGAAGAAGACTGACTTCAAGAAAGATGCCGTATCCCTCTTCGGCGAGGGTGGTGCAGGATCTACAACTTACGCCGCAGACGATATCAATGCGAAGATGTTTAATAGCGTGATTGGTGTCAGTGGTCTTGGCAACTTCACCTCTACCGAACTGTCAAAGGCTATGGCAGGAAAGATTGCCAATGCTGACCTGAGCATGTCTGAGCGCATGATGAACATCTCTGGTTCGTCTACTCCTAAGGACGTGGAGACAATGCTCCAGATGGTGTATCTCTACTTCACAAACATCTGCAAAGATACCGCTTCATTCAATAGTCTGATGACTTCCATGGAGATATCTCTCAAGAATAGAAGCCTTAGCCCTGACGTGGCATTCAGCGACAGTATCTCTGCCACCATCTACAATCACAACAAGAGAAACAATCCTGTACTGATGGGCGACCTTGCCGCTGTCAACTATGACCGCATACTCCAAATGGCTAAAGAGCGCACGACAAGTGCCAATGGATGGGATTTCACCATCATGGGCAACTTTGACGAGGCTACCATTCGTCCGCTTATCTGCCAATATCTCGGTGCACTGCCTTCAAAGAAGGTGGAGAAGCATAGCCAGCGCGACAACTACATGACAAAGGTAAGCACAGAGAATATCTTCACACGCAAGCAGGAGACTCCTAAGGCTACAGCCGTAATGGTGTGGAGCAACCAGACACTGCCTTACACCTATGAGCGTGACGTACAGGTGGACATGATAGGTCAGATACTTTCTATGGAATATCTGAAGAAGATTCGCGAGGATGCGAGCGCAGCATACTCATGTGGTGCACAGGGTGGCGCAAGTCTTGCAAGCGATGGATTCCACAACTATATCATACAGGCATATTGTCCGATGAAACCGGAGAAAAAGGATATCGCCATGCAGATTATGAAGGATGAAGTAACTGCTACGGTTAACAATATCGATGCTGACAAGCTCCAGAAGATAAAGGAACTTATGCTCAAGCAGTATGCCGACAATCAGAATAGCAATAGCTACTGGGCTACAGTTCTGACCATGTGGCGCAAGTATGGCATCGACATCCAGACCAACGGCAAGGCTATCATAGAGGCACAGACACCGGAAACACTGAAGGCATTCATGAAAGAGTTTATGAACGGTTGCGCACAGATTACTGTCGCAATGTTGCCTGCAGAATAACAATCATACATTTTTATTAATCACAATTCAACATTCAACAAATGTCTTATCTGTTTTCATCAGAATCAGTGTCCCAAGGACACCCCGACAAAGTGAGCGATCAGATTTCCGACGCTCTACTTGACCAGTTTCTGGCCTATGACGAAAACGCCCATTGCGCTATCGAGACGTTCTGCACCACAGGACAGGTGATAATCATGGGCGAGGTGACATCAGAGGCATACATCGACTTGCAGACCATCGCGCGACGCACCATCAACCGCATCGGTTACACCAAGTCTGAGTATCAGTTTGACGGCAACTCTTGCGGTATACTCTCTGCCATACACGAGCAGAGCGGTGACATCAATCGTGGAGTAAGCCGTAGTAATCCAGAGGACCAGGGTGCTGGCGACCAGGGTATGATGTTCGGCTACGCCACCAACGAGACGGACAACTACATGCCTGTGAGCCTCGACCTGTCACATATGCTCGTCAAAGAACTTGCAAATATCCGAGAAGAAGGAAAGGTAATGACCTATCTTCGACCAGACTCAAAGAGCCAGGTCACGATAGAATATAACGACAACGGCATACCGCAGCGTATCCACACCATCGTGGTAAGCACTCAGCATGACGATTTCATTAAACCGTCAGAGACCATCACACCGCTACAGGCTGACGATATGATGCTCGCAAAGATACGTGAGGACGTAATCAATATCCTTATCCCTCGTGTGAAAGCCCTTTGCGATGCCAAGACTCTTGCCCTCTTTAATGACGAGATAGTATATCACGTCAACCCTACAGGTAAGTTTGTTATCGGTGGTCCTCATGGCGACACTGGCCTGACAGGACGCAAGATTATCGTCGATACTTACGGAGGTAAGGGTGCACACGGAGGCGGAGCATTCTCTGGCAAAGACCCTTCAAAGGTGGACCGCTCGGCAGCCTATGCCGCACGCTATATAGCAAAGAATATGGTGGCAGCAGGTGTGGCTGACGAGATGCTCGTGCAGTTGGCTTATGCCATCGGTGTGGCACAACCAGTAAGCGTCTATGTAGACACTTATGGACGTAGCAACGTCAACATGACAGACGGCGAGATAGCACAGAAGATACAGAAACTGTTTGACCTGCGTCCGAAATCTATCGAGCGCCAACTGAAACTGCGTCAGCCTATGTACCTCGAGACAGCTGCCTATGGTCACATGGGCAGAAAGAACGAGACTGTAAAAAAGACCTTCACAAGTCTCTACAATGGAGAGAAGACCATGGAAGTGGAGCTCTTCACCTGGGAGAAGCTTGACAAGGTGGACATTATTAAAAAGGAGTTTTCATTGTAATGCCATACGGCCATTATCAACCAACGCCAGGACAAATAATATCTTGGCTTCCTAAAGACGCTACGCCTGAACAGCAGGACTCTGCTGTTCAGGCTCACACTAAGCCCCGAGAGATACATTGGAGTCAGTGCCCTGACACCTTGCATCTGCCGGGGCATTCCATTGGCAAGAAGGTGACAGACGCGCACTTGCCCATATACTATAAGGAGAGCTATTTCTCCGACAAACCATACTATCATCCAGAGATGGTAGGCAAAAGACAAGGCGAGGCAGGTGACCCTATGCCCTACACCATAGCGAGTGACAACTACATGACATCACTGCTTCTCATATGTCTGATAGGCACAGCTATGGCTATCTCATCCTCATCGGAATTCTTTGTTCGCCGTCTGAAGATGCTCTTTCATCCGAGACCATCAGAGACAAGCCTCTTTACTCAGACATCCAACGAGATACGCATACAGGTGGCCATGGCTATCGAAGCCTGCCTACTACTTGCTATACTCTTTATCTATTATTTGAAATATTTCGTGGCAGACACGTTCACCATAGGACAATACGAGATGACGGCTATGTTTGCAGGAGTCTTTGCGTCATTTTTTCTCATCAAATACATACTGCAGTCGACAGTGGGCTGGGTATTCTTCAGCGCAGAGCAAAACAGGCAATGGAACAGTTCGTCACTCTTCCTCTGCGCATGCCTCGGGCTACTACTTCTGCCGATGTCTCTCATACAGTCATTCTTTGATCTGAACATCAAAATATCGCTCATTTATTGCCTATCAGCCATAGGTATCTACGAAATATTGTCATTTTACAAACTCCACAGAATCTTTTTCTTACATCGGGGAGCCTATCCGGGATTTATTTTGTACCTTTGCACGCTGGAAATAATACCGGCGGCATTAATCTGGTCGGCACTGACTGTGATAAGCGGAAATTTGAAAATTAATCTATAGGATTACGATGATAAAGAAGATATTGGTATCGCAACCAAAACCTGAAAGAGACAAGTCACCTTATTTTGACATTGAGAACGAATGCGGAGTAGAGTGTGTATTCCGTCCATTCTTCAAAGTGGAAGGAGTGGACAATAAAGAGTTCCGCTTACAGAAAATTAATCTGCTCGACTATAGCGCCGTGGTTTTCACATCACGCCACGCCATTGACAACTATTTCAATCTTGCCAAGGAGATGCGTATCACCATCCCCGAGACAATGAAATATTTTTGTCCTATAGAGACTATCGCCCTTTATATACAGAAATACGTACAATATAGAAAGCGCAAGATATTCTTCGGCACAACAGGCAAGATGGATGACCTCATCCCTCAGATGCTGAAGCATAAGAACGAGAAATTCCTCGTTCCATTGAGTAGCGTACACAATGATGATATCAAGAATCAACTTGATGCGAAAGGTCTCCAGCACAAGGAGTGCGTCATGTATCGCACCGTGAGCAATGACTTCACCGAAGAGGAAAAGAAGAATTTCAATTATGACATGCTTCTCTTCTTTAGCCCTACTGGTGTGCGTGCACTGAAGAAAAATTTCCCTGACTTCGTACAAGGAGACATCAAGATAGGTGCTTTCGGTCCCGCTACAGCCAAGACTGTGGAGGAGGAAGGTCTGCGACTTGACCTGCAAGCACCTAACAGCCGTCACACTTCCATGACAGGTGCGCTGAAAGATTACTTGGAAAACCAATAGGATGCCAAACGCCAACGCCCACACTTTGCCAAAGAGAGAAAGGCTGTATGGGAAGGACACCCTTGACAGACTTTTCGGAGAAGGCAGTCACTCGATGTCTGCTTTCCCTATAAGAGCGGTCTATCATGTGGAAGAAAGGCAAGAAGACACACCTCAGGTGAGGATGATGGTGAGCGCTCCCAAGAAGAATCTTCGTCACGCAGTAGATAGAAACCGAGTGAAGCGACAGGTAAGGGAAGCCTATAGACTCAACAAGCACATCATCTTCAATGAGCACAATGCTCAGAAACCACAGGCAGTGATGATAGCATTCATCTGGCTTGACAAGAAACTATGGGCATCACAAGAAGTGGCTAAGAAGGTAAAGAATCTCATCCATAGGATTTCAGAGAAAACTTATGGAGACTGACGGCCATTCATGGAAACAGTGTTTGTCTGACATCGTCGTCAAAATACTGTTGCTTCCTATACGTTTCTACCAGATATGCATAAGCCCCTACACCCCACCCTCTTGTCGGTTTACTCCCACTTGTTCGGAATACGCAGTGCAGGCGCTAAAGAAGCATGGTCCGATAAAAGGTCTCGGGCTTGCCATATGGCGCATACTGAGATGCAATCCCTGGGGAGGATCGGGATATGACCCGGTACCATGAAGATGGAAAGATTGAAATATTAAAATAAAAACGAATATAATAATTATCAAAACCAGATATGAAGAATTTTGTAGAAGAATTGAAATGGAGAGGCATGCTGGCACAGATAATGCCAGGCACGGAAGAGTATCTAAACAAGAATATGGTGTCGGCATATCTCGGTACTGACCCGACAGCCGATTCACTGCATATCGGTCACCTTTGTGGCATCATGATGCTGCGTCATCTGCAGCGTTGTGGTCACAAGCCTTACCTGCTTGTAGGTGGTGCTACTGGTATGATTGGTGACCCTTCAGGCAAAAGTCAGGAGCGCAACCTGCTCGATTCTGAAACTCTCTACCATAACCAGGAGGCTATCAAGAAACAGGTGTCTAAGTTCCTCGATTTCGATAGCACCGAACCAAACAAGGCGGAACTGGTCAACAACTATGACTGGATGAAGGATTTCACATTCCTTGATTTCGCCCGCACCGTAGGCAAGCACATCACAGTGAACTACATGATGGCAAAGGACAGCGTGCAGAAGCGTCTCAATGGCGAGGCTCGTGATGGATTGTCATTCACCGAGTTCACCTATCAGTTGCTCCAAGGTTACGACTTCCTCTATCAGTATGAGAAATATGGCGTACGCCTGCAGTTGGGTGGCAATGACCAGTGGGGAAACATGACAACTGGTACCGAACTCATCCGCCGTACTCTCGGCAGTGAAGCAGAAGCATACTGCCTCACATGTCCGCTAATAACAAAGTCTGACGGAAAGAAATTCGGTAAGACTGAGAGTGGAAACATCTGGCTCGACCGCAACCGCACTACTCCTTACGCATTCTATCAGTTCTGGCTCAACGTGTCTGATGATGATGCTGAGCGCTACATCAAGATATTCACCGACCTTGACCAGGAGACCATAACAAACCTCGTGGAGGAGCACAAGCAGGACCCAGGACGTCGTATCTTGCAGAAGAAACTCGCTGAAGAGGTGACCGTGATGGTGCACTCACAGGAGGATCTTGATGCAGCTATCGAAGCAAGCAACATCCTGTTTGGTAAATCGACTAAGGAAGCTCTTCTGAAGCTCGACGAGCAGACTCTGCTTGATGTCTTTGCTGGCGTACCACACTTCGATATCAGCCTTGAAGCACTCAAGGGTGGCGTAAAGGCAGTGGACCTCTTCACTGAGGGCGCACCAATATTCTCTTCCAAGGGCGAGATGCGCAAACTCACACAGGGTGGTGGTGTCAGCCTCAACAAGGAGAAGCTCGCACAATTTGACATGATGATAACAGGAGACGACCTTATTGACGGCAAATATCTCCTCGTACAACAGGGTAAGAAGAAGTATTTCCTGCTTACTGCAAAATAAATTTGCTAAGTTCAGAAAAAAAACTTAACTTTGCATACACATTGGTGACGAGTCGTTAGATTCTCACTAATTGGATTGGACTATGGTGTAATGGTAGCACAACAGGTTTTGGTTCTGTTTGATTCGGTTCGAGTCCGGATAGTCCAACA